>NZ_JAMYLP010000085.1:0-26016 GCF_040318085.1 Mesorhizobium sp. M1322 | reverse complement strand
CAAGGGGTGTACGGGCTTCCGCCGCAGCGGGTGATCCGGTCATGACCCGGGTCACCCGCCAACCCGATTGTGCATGATTCGAGAGACACAAGGGGTGTTCCAGCGGAGTGAGGCGTTGGCGTTCCCTGGAACACCCCTCATCCGTCGCCTTCGGCGACACCTTCTCCCACAGAAGGAAGGGACCCCCTAAGCTGCCTTGTCGCGGACCTGATAATCCTTGACCGCGGCGAAGCGGATCGCCTTCCAGCGCTCGGCCTCGTAGTTGAGCGAAAAAGCATGCTGGGCCAGGAACACCGGGTCGTGGTCGAGGTCGCGGGCAATGTCGCCGCGATGCGCCTCGATGAAACGATGCACCTCTGCCTTGTCGTCAGCCGATATCCAGCGGCAGACGGAAAAGCGCGACATCTCGAAATCGACGGGCAGCGTGTATTCGAAGTTCAGCCGCTCCTTCAGCACGTCGAGCTGCAGCGCACCGACGACACCGACGATTGCCGGTGAACCGTCCTCCGGCGAGAACAGTTGCACGACGCCTTCCTCGGCCATCTGGTGCAGCGCTTCCTTCAGCTTCTTGGCCTTCATCGCATCGCCGAGACGGACGCGGCGCAGGATTTCCGGTGCGAAATTCGGCACGCCGCGGAACAGTATCTCCTCGCCCTCGGTCAGCGTATCGCCGATGCGCAGCGTGCCATGGTTGGGGATGCCGACGACGTCGCCGGCAAAGGCCTCGTCGGCGGTGACGCGGGTGCGGGCGAAGAAGAATTGCGGCGCCGACAGGCTCATCGGTTTTCCCGTGCGCACCAGCTTGGCCTTCATGCCGCGCTCGAGCTTGCCCGAGCAGACACGGACGAAGGCGATGCGGTCGCGGTGGTTGGGGTCCATGTTGGCCTGGATCTTGAAGACGAAGGAGGTCATCTTGTCCTCGGTCGCCTCGACCTTGCGGGTATCGGCCTCCTGCGCGCGCGGCGGCGGCCCGTAGGCGCCAAGCGCCTCGATCAGGTCGCGCACCCCGTAATTGCGCAGCGCCGAACCGAAATAGACCGGCGTCAGATGACCCTCGCGAAATGAGTCGATGTCGAGCGGACGGCAGGCCTCGCGCGCCAGCTCCAGCTCCTCGATGAAAGCTTCGCGCTCGTTCTCCGGCAACAGGCCGGCGACGCGGTTGGAATCGGGACCGTTGACCGGCGTGCGTTCCTTCTCCGCGTCGCCCTTTCGCACGGCATTCAGCGCCAGATGATAGGTGCCGGAAAAGGTCTTGCCGCGGCCGATCGGCCAGGTGATCGGTGCGGTGTCAAGCGCCAGCTTCTGCTCGATCTCGTCGAGGATCTCGAACGGGTCGCGGCTTTCGCGGTCCATCTTGTTGACGAAGGTGATGATCGGGATGTCGCGCAGCCGGCAGACCTCGAACAGTTTTAGCGTGCGCGGCTCGATGCCCTTGGCGGCGTCGATGACCATGACCGCCGCGTCGACAGCCGACAGCGTGCGATAGGTATCGTCGGCGAAATCCTCGTGGCCGGGCGTGTCGAGCAGGTTGAAGACATTGTCCTCATACTCGAAGGTCATCACCGAGGTGACGACCGAAATGCCGCGCTCGCGCTCGATCTTCATCCAGTCCGACCGGGTCTGGATGCGATCCTTCTTGGCCTTGACCTCGCCGGCAAGCTGGATGGCGCCGCCGAACAGCAGCAGCTTTTCGGTCAGCGTCGTCTTGCCGGCGTCCGGATGCGCGATGATCGCGAAAGTGCGGCGGCGCGCCACCGCGTTCGTGATGTCTTCAGCCAATTTATGGAATCCCATGTGGTGCGCGGGCTTCTAGCAGCGCTTTTGTAGCCTGTCGAACAATTTTGGGCGGTCAACCGGTCTTGAGATAGGATTGCGGCAACGACATCAGAAGACCCGATTCGACAAAGGACCATCGATGAGCGCAGCCAAGCAAGTCATCGTCGTCGGCGCCGGCATCATCGGCGCGTCCATCGCCTGGCATCTGGCGAAGGCCGGCGCGAAGGTGACGGTCGTTGCCGACAGCAGCGCCGGCGGCGTCGCGACGCCGAATTCCTTTGCCTGGATCAATGCCAGCTGGGGCAATCCAGAACCGTATTTTCGGCTGCGCACCCGTTCGATGGCCGAATGGACGCGGCTTGCGCATGACGTGCCCGGTATTCCGTTGGAATGGTGCGGCGGCCTGTGTTGGGACCTGCCGCCGGCCGAGCTTGAGGCCTACGCCGCCGAGCATTCTGCCTGGGGTTACGGCATCGAGCGTATTGACCGCGCCGCCGCCGCACGCATCGAGCCAAACCTGATCGAGGTTCCCGATTTCGCCCTTCACGTCGCCCAGGAAGGTGTCGCCGAGCCGGTCGCCACCACGCAAGCGCTGCTGGCCGGTGCCGAGCGCCGCGGCGCGCGAGTGATGGCCGGAACAGCCGTGACCGCGTTGGTGGAGACCAATGGCAGGATTACTGGAGTCGATACATCCGGCGGACGGATCGCTGCCGACGAGGTGGTGATCGCAGCGGGCGCCGGCTCTCCGGCAATTGCGGCGACGGCCGGGTTAAAACTGCCGATCGAGACGCCGCCCGGCCTGATTGTCCATTCACGCCCCTACGAAAAGCTGCTCAACGGCTTGGTGATCGGCGATCGGCTGCACATGCGCCAGACTGCCGAGGGCCGCATCATCGCCGGCTCGGATTTCGGCGGCGCCGATCCGGGAATGGACGCCGCAGCCACCGCCCGCGAGCTGTTTGCGTCGATGAAAACCATGCTGCGCGGCGCCGACCGGCTGGAACCGGATTTCCACACGGTCGGTCACCGGCCGACGCCCGTCGACGGCTTTCCGATCATCGGACGGGCTCAAGGCGTGAGCGGCCTCTATGTCGCGGTCATGCATTCCGGCATCACGCTGGCGCCTGCCGTCGGCCTGTTCGCCGCCCGGGAAATCCTCGACGACGCGCGTGATCCGCTGCTTGAGCCTTATGGGCTGACGCGGGTTTGCTCAATAGCCGGGCGGACGGCGAAAGCCGCCGGTTAGCGGTGCCATCGCCTTGGCGATGCCAAGCAGCCGCGATTCGGACCAGCGACGGCCGACCAGCTGCAGGCCGATGGGCAGGCCGTCGCGGCCCTGCCCGCACGGCAGCGAAAGTGCGGGGTGGCCGCTGTAGTTGAACACCGCGCCATAAGCCGGCAGCAGCCAGTAGCTCTGCTCCCTGTCATCGACCTTGATCGGTGTTCCCGGCTCGCAATGCGGGAAGGCCGTGGTCATGGCGACGGGGCAAAGCAAGGCATCGCAATCTGCGAAAAAGCGGTCCCAGGCAAGGAATGACTGGTCGCGGCGGGCGAGCGCCTCGAACCAGCGCGAGACCGCTGTCGGTTCTTCTGGCGGCTCCGGCTGCGCAGCCTCCAGCATCATGCCGATCAGCGCACCGCCTTGCGTCAGATCGTCATGCAGATCGAGCGTCGGCAGTCTTGCTTCCTCGACGGCTACCCCCGCAGACTTGAGTTGCTCGGCCAGACTTTCGACCGCGACGTAGATTTCGTTGGCCACCGGAAAACCGGGAAAGGACGAAGCAAAGGCGATGCGCAATGTCTTGAGATCGAGCTTCGGCATATCCTCGACCGGCACCGGCGCAAGATCGGTGTCGCTGCCATCCGGTCCTGCAATGATCCCCAGGATCAGCGCCAGATCGTCCACGGTGCGCGCCAGCGGGCCGATGCAGGACATCAGCCGCACGCTGCGCGGCGCACCGGCGGGATCGGGAAAGGCGCCGGCCAGGGAGACGCGATGCTCGGTCGGCTTGAGGCCGTAGACGCCGCAAAAGGCTGCAGGCAGGCGGATCGAATCCTGCATGTCGGTGCCGATCTCGAATGGCGTCATCCCCGCGCAAAGTGCTGCCGCGGCTCCGCCGCTGGAACCGCCGGCGGTGCGCCAGAGATCCCATGGATTATTGGTGCGGCCGAACAGCGGATTGTTCGATTGCCAGTCGCCCAGCATCGTTGCGACATTTGTTTTGCCGACGAGCACGCCGCCGGCCGCCTTCAATCTGAGAACGACCGGACTGTCCCTTCTCGCCACATAGTCGGCAAAGGGCGGGAAGCCGACCGTGGTCTTCATCCCCAGTGTTTCGTGCGTGTCCTTCAGCGTGAACGGCACGCCATGCAGCGGCCCGAGAGCGTCGCCGCGCGCCTGCGCTTCGTCGGCTTTCTTCGCTCGAGCGCGAGCCCCTTCCCTGTCGAGCGTGACGACTGCGTTGACCGTCTCATTGTGCCTGTCGATCTCAGCCAAATGCGCGTCCAGCGCTTCCACAGCGGAAATCTTGCGGTCACGAATGGCGGCAGCCAATTCTGTGGTGGAGGAGAAGACGAGGTCCATGACCAATGCTCCCGGCTATGTTGGCCGCGCTGGTCTCACCAAATGGCGGGCTGCGGCGCGTCTTCAAGCCGAGTTCAGCATTCGAGTACAGGCGGTGCTTGATCGGGATTGCGCTGCCTTAGGCGACCAGCGGCAACTTAGCCGCGACCAACTTAAGGGACGAGCGGTCATGCCGGGAAGACCGCTTCGCCTAAGATAGGCCGTTCACCGGCACATCGCTTCTAACGTCCCCTGTTGTGCGTCCGCTCATAAAGTTCTCGGATGATCCGGCTTGCCGTGGAATCGAACAAGAACGGCAAGAAAGCGTGAATCAGCGCGGCGAAGGCTGCCATGAACAATCGTGACGAGAACCACGCGGCGAAAGCCATGTGGCCGAAATAGGTTTCGCCCACCGAAGCCGGATGAGAGGTGAAAAGTCTTGCGAGCCGTGCTGTCATGTCGATCCCTCCTGCTCGGTGGCAACCCGATGATGAGCACACTGACACGAATCTCCGGTTAATTAGTCTCAAATCATCCTTGTATTTCGGCAATTATTGGGACAAACATCCCACATGCCGCTGGAAATCGATGAGATCGACCGAAGATTGCTGGCCGAGCTGCAACGCGACGGTACATTGTCGGTCGACCAATTGTCGGAAAGGGTGTCGCTGTCGCGCAACGCCTGCTGGCGCCGGGTCAAGCGGCTGGAAGAAGACGGCGTCATCACCGGCCGGGTGGCGCTGGTCGATGCGGACAAGCTCGGCCTCGGCCTTTCGGTGTTCGTCCTGATCCGGACCTCCAATCACGATCCGGACTGGCTGCAAAAATTCCGGGCGGCAGTCACCGGTTTTCCCGAGATCACCGGCGTCTATCGCATGTCCGGCGACCTCGATTACGTCTTGCGTGCCCGCGTCGCCGACGTGAAGGCTTATGACCGGCTCTATCAGCGGCTGATCGCCAAGGTGGCGCTGTCGGACGTTTCGGCCTCCTTCGTCATGGAGGAGATCAAGGAGACGACGGTCGTTCCCGTAGAACTGCGCTGAAGCGGAACTGCGCTGAAAGAAAGCCGTTGATAGCATTGCCGCCGAGTTGACCGAATCGGCGTTGATAGCGATAGGATCAGCCTCATGCGCGCAGCCCTCTACACTTCCTCCGTCATCGGTCCGGCCGTCGGCTTCGTCAGGCTGCCGCATGGCGAAGGCCTGCCGCTTCCCGCCTATGAAAGTTCGGGCGCCGCCGGCATGGATCTGCGCGCCGCGGTGCCGGACGACCGGCCGCTGCTGATCCTGCCGGGAAAACGCGCGCTGGTGCCGACCGGGCTGATCCTGGAGATCCCGGAGGGCGTGGAAGGTCAGGTCCGGCCGCGCTCGGGCCTCGCCTTCAAGCATGGCCTCACCTGCCTCAACACGCCGGGCACCATTGACAGCGACTATCGCGGCGAGGTCAAGGTGCTGCTGATCAACCTTGGCGACGAAGATTTCGCGGTGACGCGCGGCATGCGGATCGCCCAGATCGTCTTTGCATCCGTGATGCAGGCGACGGTCGAGGAGCGCACATTGGCCGGCGGCACGGTGCGCGGCTCCGGCGGCTTCGGATCGACCGGCACGGCCTGATGAGCATAGTGATATGAGAGTGCCCAAACTCGTCATCTTCGATTGCGACGGGGTTTTGGTCGATACCGAGAACCTGGCCAATCGACGCCTCGCCGAATGGCTCAGCGCCGCCGGCTACCCGGCAAGCTTCGAATATTGCCGCAAGAATTTCTCCGGCCGCTCCATGGTATCGGTGCAAAAGGAAGTCGAGGCGACCGGCGTCAGCCTCGGCGCCAATTTCGTCGAACGCTGGAACGCCGGCCTGCCGGACCTGTTCGCGCATGGCGTCGAAGCCGTCCCCTATGTCAGGGAGTTCATCGAAGCCGTGCACGCGGCCGGCATCGCAACTTGCGTCGCTTCATCGGCACGGGTTTCGAAAATGCACATCACGCTCGGCCAGACCGGGCTGCTGCCGCTGTTCGAGCATGCACTGTTCAGCTCCACCATGGTCTCGCGCGGCAAGCCGTTTCCCGACCTGTTCCTGCATGCGGCAAGCACGATGGGCTTCGCGCCCGCCGACTGCATTGTCATCGAGGACAGCGTCGCCGGGACGTTAGCCGGCATTGCCGCCGGCATGCGCGCATTTTCCTACTACGGCGACCCGCATTCCGACCGCGACGGCCTGACCGAGGCCGGCGGCATCCTGTTCGACGATATGCGCGAACTTGCCGGGCTGGTGCCGATCCACTGATCTGATATTCGAGCTTGTTATCCGACTGGTCGCCCGTGCTAGCTTGCGAACGCTCGACAGTGAAGCCGCCGGCGTATGAATTCCATCCTGCTTCGCTTCATCCTCGCCTGTTTGCTGCTGCCGTGCCTGTGGACGACGGCCGGCGCGCAAGGCGTCAGCTTCCCGGACTTTGGCGGCGCCGTTCCCGGCCACAAGCATACGACCTATCTCGACCTCGCCAGGATGGTCATTCTCGATCTTGCGGCGGACAAGGACGGCTTTTACCGGGGCTCCATGCCGATCGAGATGCGCCATATCGAGGGTCCGGATAGTGGTGGCCCGCCGCCCGAAACGTCGGGCTTTTCCGATGCTGGCGTGCTCCAGATCAAGGCTGGCGGCAAGGATCGGCTGGCCAGTTCGACCTCGGCAGCTCCTCCGACAGCGCCGAAGGTTTTGCGGTACTGGCGCTCTACGATCTTGCCGGCAAGCCGAGATTGCTCGACGCTGTCAATGTCGCCGTCGACCGGAGCACCTATTTCCGCGATCCGGGCAAGCTGCCGATCGGGCCTAGCGATGACGCCATCATCACCCTGAGCACGCATTTCAATTCGAGCCAGGGCTATGTGAGCACGCCGCTGATCCTGGTCCGCGACGACAGGTTCGAACTGATCGAAATGATCTATACGTTCGACGAGTCCCTGTGCACTTACAAGCGCACGCAGCAATTGGCGTTTCAGACCATTGCGGACGGCCAGCCCTATGCGGCCATCAAGGCGACGGTGACCGATGCCACCGTGCCGAATAGCGAGAGCTGCGACGATCCGGCGCCCGAGGCATCCTCGCGCGACATCTCCGTCACCTACCATTGGAACGGGACCGCCTACGTCAAGGGGTCCGACGCACTGGATAAATTGGCAGGAGAGAACGCCAATCGCTTCTGAGCCAATCGCATTCGTTTGCCCGGGGGGCAGTGGCGGGATAAAATGCGCTTCGCACTCTGGGGAGCATCCATGGACAAGGGCAAAATATTTCGCGACCTGCACAGCTCGATCTTCGTCATGCCCAATCCCTGGGACGTCGGCACGACGAAACTGCTGGCTTCCTTCGGTTTCAAGGCTCTGGCGACGACCAGCGCCGGCTTTGCCTTTTCGCGTGGTCTGCCCGACGGCGCGGTGACCTTCGAGGCGATGATCCACCACTGCCGCGAGGTGACGGCGGCGACCGGCCTGCCGGTCTCGGCCGATCTCGAAAAGGGCAAGGGCGACAGCGCGACAAGTGCATCCGAAACCATCTTCGCGGCCGAAGCGGCGGGCCTCGCCGGCTGCTCGATCGAGGACCACACCGGCGAGCCCGACAAGCCGATCTATGATTTTTCGCATGCAGTCGAGCGCGTCGCCGCCGCAGCGGAGGCGGCACGGGCGCTGAAGCACGATTTCGTCTTCACCGCGCGGGCCGAGAATTTTTTGTGGGGCAAGCCTGACATCGACGACACGATCAAGCGGCTGCAAGCCTTCGAGAAGGCCGGCGCCGACGTGCTCTACGCGCCGGGCATCAGTGACATCGAGACGGTGCAAACCGTCTGCGCGGCACTGACCAAGCCGGTCAACGTCATGGTGAGGCCCGGTTTCACCATCGCCGATCTTGCCCTGGCAGGGGTCAAGCGTATTTCGCTCGGGCCCTGGCTGACCAATTTCGCCTTCGGCATGCTGGAAACGGCGGCGCGCGAGATCCAGCAGGACGGCACCTTCGGCTTCACCCGCACCGCCATGCCATTCGGCAAGCTGCAGGCGTTATTTGCCAAATCTTCAGCTTAGATGGTCCCAACGCATGACGCTCACCGTCGTCGACATGCACACCGGCGGCGAGCCGCTGCGGATCGTCACCGGCGGTTATCCCAAAATCCCCGCGGGCACGATCCTGGAAAAACGCGCCTATGTGCGCGATCATCTCGACCATATCAGGAAGATCCTGATGTTTGAGCCGCGCGGCCATTACGACATGTATGGTGCGCTGCTGGTGGAACCCGACCTGCCGGGCGCCGACCTCGCCGTGCTGTTCATGCACAATGAGGGCTATTCGACGATGTGCGGCCACGCCATCGTCGCGCTCGGCCGCTACGCCGTCGACAAAGGGCTGGTGGCACGGCAGGAGCCGGTGACGACAGTCAATATCGAAGCGCCATGCGGGCTGGTCGTGGCCTCGGTCGAGGTGCAGGACGGCAAGGCCGGTGCTGTGTCGTTCGAAAGCGTGCCGGCCTTTCTGTTCGCCCGCGATCAGGGGATCGAATTGCCGGGTTATGGTGCGATCGGCTTCGACGTCGCCTATGGCGGCGCCTTCTATGCGCTCGCCGACTGCCGCCAGTTCGGGCTGGAATTCGGCAGGAACCGCGTGCGCGATTTCGTCGATGCGGCGACAACGCTGACCGGGAAACTGAAGGCCGGGTTTCCACTGTCGCATCCCGACCATTCCGACCTTGCCTTTCTCTACGGCACCATCCTGACCGACGGACAGGACGCATATTCCGATACGCCGACCAAAAATATCTGCGTCTTCGCCGACGCCGAGGTCGACCGTTCGCCGACCGGCTCGGGCGTCACCGCACGGCTGGCGGCAATGCATGCCAAGGGCGAAATCGCCGGCCAGACGCGGCTGTTCGAGAGCATAGCCGGCTCGCGCTTTTCCGGCAGCGTGGCGAGGACCGCAAAAGCCGGGCCGCATGACGCGATCATCGCCCGCGTCGGCGGCCGGGCCTATTATTCGGGCCGGGCCGAATTCATCGTCGAACCCGACGACGAGCTGGGACGCGGTTTTCTCTTACGCTAGCGCCTGGCCCAACAAACGGAACGGAGCGTAACGTTTGGCTACGCACCGGAAGCACCGGACACCGCTATTCGCACGCCGGCATCACCTGAATATCAGCACACCCTAAGCCGCTTCCCGCACACTGATCGCCTTGTGCAAATGCACCATCATGGCGGCGGCGAAGAGCGGCGTCAGAAGGTTGAGTAGCGGCACGGCGAGGAAGGCAGCGATAACCAGCCCGGCGAGGAACACCGTGACGGCATGTTTTCTGCGCAACGCCCGTGCCTCGCCCTCCGGGCGAAAGCGCATCGCGGCGAACTCGAAGAATTCACGCCCTAGCAGATAGCCGTTGACGATGAAGAAGGCAGCAATGTTGATGCCCGGCACCAGCAGAAGCAGCAAGGCCACGATGTTGCCTGACATGACGACGCCGAAGAATCTTATCGCCAGCACCATCGAGCGCAGCGCCGGCATGGCGCGGCCGGGCGGGTCATTGGGATAGTCGGTACGCTCGACCACCTCGGCGACGTCGTCGAGGAACAGGCCGGCGACGATCGCCGTCACCGGCGCGATGAGCAGCGCCAGACCCAGCGCGAGGCCGATCCCGGCGACGATGACGCCCAGCCATCCGGCCCAGGACGGCAGGCTGGGGAGCCATGCGTCGATCCATGGCCAGGCCAGCCATCCGAACAGGCCCTCGATGGCGAACCACAGCGCGGCGAGCGCCAGCAAGGTCAGGCCCAGCGTTTTTGCGAACACCGAGCGGAATTCGGGCGAGAACAACCGGCTGGCGGCGGCGCGGGCGGCGCTAGAGATCACGGCGTTTCCAATTCCATGGCTGGCATCTCCGAGGCAGGCGGAGACAGGGCAGGGCTCAGGCGCACAGCGCGATGCAGCGCATCTGCCGTTCGACCAGATTAATAGATCCCGACCCTAGGCAAAGCCGCATCAAATCGCTAGACCCGCCCGCGGCCGGCATGCCAGAAAGCCGGTGGTTTTCGCGGAGACATCATTGATGCCGAACTATGACGTGCTTTGTATCGGCAATGCCATCGTCGATATCATCGCGCAGTGCGACGAGGCATTCCTGGAGACGAACGGCATCATCAAGGGCGCGATGAACCTGATCGACACGAGGCGCGCCGAGCTGCTCTACAGTCGCATGGGCCCGGCCATTGAAGCCTCCGGCGGGAGCGCCGGCAACACGGCGGCGGGTGTCGCCAGTTTCGGCGGACGCGCCGCCTTCTTTGGCAAAGTCTCGAACGATGCGCTCGGCGAAATCTACGCCCATGACATCCACGCGCAGGGCGTCGCCTTCGACACCAAGCCGCTCAACGGCGAGCCGCCGACGGCGCGCTCGATGATCTTCGTGACGCCGGACGGCGAGCGCTCCATGAACACCTATCTCGGCGCCTGCATCGAGCTCGGGCCGGAGGACGTCGAGGCAGACAAGGCGTCCGGTGCGGCGGTCACCTATTTCGAAGGTTATCTGTGGGACCCGCCACGCGCCAAGGAAGCCATCCGGCAGACGGCCAAGCTCGCGCATGCCGCCGGCCGCGAAGTGTCGATGACGCTGTCGGATTCGTTCTGCGTCGACCGCTACCGCGACGAGTTTCTGGACCTGATGCGCTCGGGCACCGTCGACATCGTCTTTGCCAACAGCCACGAGATCAAGTCGCTTTACCAGACCGCCTCCTTCGACGAGGCGCTGGCGCAGATCCGCAAGGACTGCAAGATCGCCGCCGTCACCCGCTCGGAAAAGGGCTCGGTCATCGTGCGCGGCGACGAGACCGTCACCATCGATGCGACCAAAATCCGCGAACTGGTCGACACCACCGGCGCCGGCGACCTCTATGCCGCCGGTTTCCTCTACGGCTACACGCAAGGCCGCAGCCTGAAGGAGTGCGGCGATCTCGGCTCGCTGGCGGCCGGGCTCGTCATCCAGCAGATCGGGCCAAGGCCGCGGCAGAATTTGCGCCACGAGGCTGAGCAGGCAGGACTGATTTAGGCAGGCGCCTTTGTCTTCTCCCCTTGTTGTGGGAGAAGGTGGATCGGCGCGAAGCGCCGAGACGGTTGAGGGTGTTGGACGGAGCGCGTAGGTGCCAAGCTGGAGCACCCCCTCATCCGACCGAGCTTCGCTCGGCCACCTTCTCCCACAACAAGGGGAGAAGGAAGAGGCGCTCGCTCCTCACGCCCCCGCCGTATACGCCGCGATGGCGGCCATGTTGACGATGTCACTATCCTTGGCATTGAGCGAGACGATCTGGACGGGCTTGTCCAAGCCGACCAGCAGCGGGCCGATGACGGTTGAGCCGCCGAGTTCCTGCAGCATCTTGGTCGAGATCGAGGCGGAGTGGAAGGCCGGCATGATCAGCACATTGGCCGGACCGGTGAGCCGAATGAACGGGTATTGCGCCATGGCGCGGGCGTTGAGCGCCACGTCGGCGGCCATCTCGCCGTCGTACTCGAAATCGACGCGCCGCTTGTCGAGGATGCGCACCGCTTCCTGGACGCGTTCGGAGCGCTCGCCCTGCGGGTGGCCGAAGGTGGAATAGGCGAGCATGGCGAGCCTTGGCTCATAGCCCATGCGGCGGGCAAAGCCGGCGGCTTCCTCGGCGATGTCGGCGATCTGTTCGGCATTGGGCATATCGTGCACGGCAGTGTCGGCGACGATCACGGTTCGGCCCCGCGCCAGCACGATCGAGGCGCCGATGACGCGGTGGCCGGGCTTGGCGTCGATGACGCGGCGGATGTCGTCGAGCGCCGTGGAGTAGTTGCGGGTGACGCCGGTGACGATGCCGTCGGCGTCGCCCAGCGCCACCATGCAGGCGGCGAAATGGTTGCGGTCGTTGTTGATCAGGCGATGGCAGTCGCGGAACAGGAAGCCCTTGCGCTGCATGCGCTCGTAGAGATAGTCGGTGTAGACGCCGTTGCGGCGCGACAGCCGCGCATTGATGATCTCGATGCCTTGCTTGTTCAGCTCGATGCCGGCGTTCCTGGCGTTCCCCTTGATGATGTCGTCGCGGCCGAGCAGGATGGCGGTGCCGAGCCGCTGGTTCACATAGGAGACGGCGGCGCGCATCACCTGCTCCTCCTCGCCCTCTGCGAAAACGATGCGCTTGGGCTGGCGGCGCACGCGGTCGTAAATGCGCTGCAGCGTCGAGGCGATCGGATCGCGGCGGGCGGAAAGCTCCTGCGCGTAGCGGTCGAGGTCGAGGATCGGCTTGCGCGCGACGCCGGACTCCATCGCTGCCTTGGCAACCGCAATCGGAATCGCCGAGATCAGGCGCGGATCGAACGGCACCGGGATGATGTAGTTGGGGCCGAATTTCGGCCGCATGCCCTGGTAGGCGGCGGCGACGTCGTCGGGCACGTCCTGGCGCGCCAGTTCGGCGAGCGCCCGCGCCGCGGCGATCTTCATGTCGTCATTGATGGTGGTGGCCCGCACGTCCAGCGCGCCGCGGAAGATGTAGGGGAAGCCAAGCACGTTGTTGACCTGGTTCGGATAGTCCGAACGTCCCGTCGCCATGATGGCATCGACGCGGATTTCGGCGACTTCCTCCGGCGTGATCTCGGGATCGGGATTGGCCATGGCGAAGATGATCGGCTTCTCTGCCATCGACTGCACCATCTTGGTGGTCAGCGCACCCTTGGCGGAGAGGCCGAGAAACACGTCGGCGCCGTCCAGCGCCTCGGCCAGCGAGCGCGCGTCGGTCTTGACGGCATGCGCCGACTTCCACTGGTTCATGCCTTCGGTGCGGCCCTGGAAGACGACGCCTTTGGTGTCGCACAGGATGATGTTTTCAGGCGCAAAGCCCATCGCCTTCATCAGCTCGATGCAGGCGATGCCGGCAGCACCGGCGCCATTGCAGACCATTTTCGTGGTCTTCATGTCGCGGCCGGTGATTTCCAGCGCATTGATCAGGCCGGCGGCCGAGATGATCGCGGTGCCGTGCTGGTCGTCATGAAAGACCGGTATGTCCATCAGTTCGCGCAGCCGCTGCTCGATGATGAAGCACTCCGGCGCCTTGATGTCTTCCAGATTGATGCCGCCGAAGGACGGGCCGAGAAAACGCACGCAGTTGATGAACTCGTCGGCATCCTCGGTGTCGACCTCGAGATCGATGGAATCGACATCGGCGAAGCGCTTGAACAGCACCGCCTTGCCTTCCATCACCGGCTTGGCGGCCAGCGCGCCGAGATTGCCGAGGCCAAGAATGGCGGTGCCGTTGGAAATGACCGCGACCATATTGCCGCGCGCCGTGTAGTCGAAGGCGCGGCTGGGATCCTCGGCAATGGCAAGGACGGGAACCGCGACGCCCGGAGAATAGGCAAGGCTGAGGTCGCGCTGGGTGGCCATCGGCTTGGTGGCGACGATCTCCAGCTTGCCGGGGCGGCCCATGGCGTGGAATTCCAGCGCCTCCTGCGCACTGACGGAGGGTCCGGGGTTTTCGGTTTTCCTGGCCATGATGCTTTCGATTTCCTCGCCCATGCAGCACCTCGTTGAGACGGGTGCAATGCTTTCTTTTGTGGAACGTTCGGGATTAAGGCTACACTTCGCTGCTGTAAACCGCCAAGCATGGCTTGGGAAATTTGGAAGCAGCTTCTTGAACGACGAAACGCCCATTCGCAGCGACAGCGCCACGCCGGCCTTTGCGCCGGCGACGCCGATGATGGAGCAGTATATTGAGATCAAGGCGGCGAACCCGGATTCGCTGCTGTTCTACCGCATGGGCGATTTCTACGAGCTGTTCTTCGACGACGCCGAGAAGGCGAGCCGGGCGCTCGGCATCGTCCTGACCAAGCGCGGCAAGCACCAGGGCCTCGACATCCCGATGTGCGGCGTGCCGGTGCATGCCGCCGACGACTACCTGCAGAAGCTGATCGGCCAAGGGTTCCGCGTCGCCGTCTGCGAGCAGATCGAGGATCCGGCCGAGGCGAAGAAGCGCGGCGGCAAGTCGGTGGTGCGCCGCGACGTGGTGCGGCTGGTGACGCCCGGCACCATCACCGAGGACAAATTGCTGGCGCCGTCGGAATCGAGTGTTTTGATGGCGCTTGGCCGGGTCAAAGTCGGCGCCGAGCCAAGAGGCGGGGAGCGCGGCAGCGCGACAGGGAACCAAGGAAGTTTTGCGCTGGCCTGGATCGAAATCTCGACCGGTGCCTTCCGCGTTGCCGAGACCACGGCAGACCGGCTGCTCGCCGATGTCTTTCGCGTCGACCCACGCGAGTTGATCGTCGCCGAGCCGGTGTTTTACGATCCCGAGCTGAAACCGGTGTTCGATGTGCTCGGCCGCGTCGCCAATCCGCAGCCGCCGAGCCTGTTCGATTCGGCGTCGGCCGCCGGGCGCATCGCCCGTTTCTTCGAGGTGGCGACGCCGGACAGTTTCGGCACATTTTCCCGCGCCGAGCTGTCGGCGATCTCGGGCATCATCGCTTATGTCGAAAAGACGCAGAAGGCCGAGCGTCCGCCGCTGTCGCGGCCCGAGCGCGAGGAGCAGGGTTCGACGCTGTTCATCGATCCGGCGACACGCGCCAATCTGGAACTGCTGCGTACCCTGACCGGCAGCCGCGAGGGTTCGCTGTTCAAGGCGATCGACCGCACGGTGACCGGCGGTGGGGCGCGACTGCTCGCCGACCGGCTGATGGCGCCGCTGACCGACCCGGCGGCAATTGGTGCAAGGCTGGATTCGGTGTCGTTCTTTCGGTCCGAGACACGGCTGTGCCAGGCGGTGCGGGCGAGCCTGAAGAGCGTCGCCGACATGCCCCGCGCCCTGTCCCGGCTGGCGCTCAACCGCGGCGGCCCGCGCGACCTCGGCGCGCTGCGTGCCGGGTTCGAGGCGGCCGGCGCTATTGCCGAACTGTTTGGGGCGACCGCCCTGCCGCAGGAACTGGCGGCGGCGCTGGCGGCGATCGAGGCGCTGCCACGCCCGCTGGCTGAGCATCTGACCCAGGCGCTCAGTGACGAGCTGCCGCTGCTCAAACGCGATGGCGGTTTTGTGCGCGGCGGTTACAACGTTGAGCTCGACGAGATGCGGGCACTGCGCGACGAATCGCGCAAGGTGATCGCCGCTCTGGAGCGCTCCCTGATCGACGAAACCGGCATCCGCTCGCTGAAAATCCGGCACAACAATGTGCTCGGCTACTACATCGAAGTCACCGCCAATCATCATGCGCTGATGACCGGCAGCGATGGGGCGAAGGCGCGCTTCATCCATCGCCAGACCATGGCCAACGCCATGCGCTTCACCACGACGGAACTGGCCGAGCTGGAATCGAAGATCGCCAATGCCGCGGACCGGGCGCTGGCGATCGAGCTTGCCGCCTTCGACAGGCTGACGGCGGAGGCGGTCGGCCAGGCGGACAAGATCCGCGCCAGCGCAGATGCGCTTGCCGTGCTCGACGTGTCGTCGGCACTTGCGCTGCTTTCCGAAAGCGAGGCCTGGTGCCGGCCCATCGTGGACGCCAGCCTCGCCTTCGCAATTTCGGGCGGGCGGCATCCGGTGGTGGAACAGTCGCTGCGGCGTTCGGGCGAAGGACCGTTCGTCGCCAATGATTGCGATTTGTCGCCGGAAGGCGATGCCAAAAACGGTGCGATCTGGCTGCTGACCGGCCCCAATATGGGCGGCAAATCGACCTTCCTCAGGCAGAACGCGCTGATCGCCATCCTTGCCCAAACCGGCTCCTTCGTGCCGGCGGCATCAGCCCATATCGGCGTCGTCGACCGGCTGTTTTCACGTGTCGGGGCCTCGGACGATCTGGCACGCGGCCGCTCGACCTTCATGGTCGAGATGGTCGAAACGGCGGCGATCCTCAACCAGGCCGGCGAACGCGCGCTGGTGATCCTCGACGAGATCGGCCGCGGCACCGCTACCTTCGACGGCCTGTCGATCGCCTGGGCGGCGGTCGAATATCTGCACGAGAAGAACCGCTGCCGGGCGATCTTCGCCACCCATTTCCACGAAATGACGGCGCTGGCCAGCAAACTCGCTCGGCTGCACAATTTCACCATGCGGGTCAAGGAATGGGAGGGCGACGTGGTCTTCCTGCACGAGGTCGGCAAGGGTGCCGCCGACCGCTCCTACGGCGTGCAGGTGGCGCGTCTGGCCGGCCTGCCGGAAGCGGTGGTCGGCCGGGCCAGGGAAGTGCTGCACCAACTGGAAGCGGGCGAGGTTTCGGGCAAGGCCAATCGGCTGGTCGACGATCTGCCGCTGTTTTCGGTGGCGCTGAAACGAGAGGCGCCGAAGCCGGTGAAGAGCGATGGGCTAAGCGCGGCGCTTGGGGAGATCAATCCCGACGAGATGACGCCGCGGGAGGCGCTGGAAGCGCTTTATCGGCTGAAGGGGATGGCGGGGAAGTAGAGTGGGCTCAGGTCGTCTGACGGCGTTCCTTCACACCCCCCTCTGTCCTGCCGGACATCTCCCCCGCAAGGGGGGAGATTGGATGTCGTGAGCGCTTTCGCCAATTTTCGAACTTTGCAAAAGAAGTGATGTCCGCGAAGTTGCCGATCTCCCCCCTTGCGGGGAAGATGTCCGGCAGGACAGAGGGGGGTGGGCGGGAATGCGGCCCTAAAATTAAATTAGACTTTGAGCCCTCTCCTCAAATCATCGCCAAGCCCGACTTCCGCCTCGGCGGCGGGAAGGCGCGGTCGATGTCGGCGAAATCTTCCGGCGTGAGCTCGATGTCCAACGCAGCGGCATTCTGGCGGACATGCTCTTGTTTGCCGGCCTTCGGAATGGCGATGACGTCGTCCTGTGCCATCACCCAGGCCAGCGCCAGCTGAGCCGCCGTGGCATTGTGGCGGGCGGCGATGGCTTCGAGCCTGGTATTGCGCACCAATACGCCCTGATCGACCGGCGAATAGGCCATCAGCGGAATGCCGCGCTGCCGGTTCCAGGGCGCAAGATCGAATTCGGGGCCGCGTTGGGACAGATTGTAGAGGATCTGGTTGGTCTGGACGTTGCCGCCGCCCGGCAGGCTGACCAGTTCCTCCATCTCATGGGTGTCGAAATTGCTAACGCCCCAATGGCGGATCTTGCCAGCTTTCCTTAAGGCTTCAAAGGCCTCGACCGTTTCCGCCAGAGGCACGCTGCCGGGCCAGTGCAGCAGATAGAGATCGATGCGGTCGGTGCGCAGATGCCTGAGGCTTTTCTCACAGGCCGCCGGCACGCCGGTGCGCGAGGCGTTGGACGGCAGCACCTTGGAGACCAGGAAGACCTCGTCGCGGCGCCCGGCAATGGCATCCGCCACCACCTCCTCAGCCCCGCCGCTGGCATACATTTCGGCGGTGTCGATCAGCTTCATGCCGAGGTCGATCCCAAGCTTCAGGGCGTCGACCTCATCGGCACGGCGACGGGCATCCTCACCCATTTTCCAGGTGCCTTGACCCAGCACGGGAACGGCTTCGCCCGAGGGCAATGTGGTGGTTCTCATCGTTGACGGCATGGCGCGCTCCAGTCGAGACCGGATGGCACCACACCCTTCGGGAGAAATCCACCCCGGATTTCCCGCGAGCCGCCTGATGCTACTTCACCGGATGGGCGGCCAGCCAATCCTGCATCTGCTTGATCTCGGCTTCCTGCGCGGCGATCACCGCTTCGGCCATTTTGCGCATTTCCGGATCCTTGCCATTGGCAAGCTCGACCTTGGCCATGTCGATGGCCGCCTGGTGATGCGGGATCATGCCGCGGGCAAAATCGACATCGGCATTGCCGGAATATTCGATCGCCATCATGGCGGTGTGCATCTTGTCCATCGCCGCCTTATAGCCGTCCGCCGACGGGCTCTGCGCGGCCATCGCGCCCATATCATGTTTTATCTCCTGGGCTTGCGATGGAATGCCTTCGAGGAAAACGGCAAGCAGCATTCCCGCCGCCATCAGCAGCAGCACGATCTTCTTGGCCAAGGTCATTCATTGTCTCCTTTTGAACGAATTTCTATCGGGGGGCTTGGCTCAGAGTTTCAACGTCCTGAGCCGCAACGCGTTGGAGATGACCGAAACCGAGGACAGGCTCATCGCCGCCGCCGCCAGCATCGGCGACAACAGCGTGCCGGTGAGAGGATAGAGCACGCCGGCGGCGACCGGGACGCCAAGCACGTTGTAGAGGAAGGCGAAGAACAGGTTCTGGCGGATGTTGCGGATCGTTGCCTGGGCGAGTGTGCGGGCCCGGACGATGCCGTTGAGATCGCCCTTGACCAGCGTGATCCCAGCGCTTTCGACCGCGACATCGGCGCCGGTGCCCATGGCGATGCCGACATCGGCGGCGGCCAGCGCCGGCGCGTCGTTGACGCCGTCGCCGGCCATGGCGACGCCGGCGCCCCTGGCGCGCAACTCCTCGACAAGCGCGCTCTTCTGTTCCGGCAGCAGGCCGGCACGCACCTCGTCGATGCCGAGTTTGCTAGCGATGGCTTTCGCCGTGCGTTCGTTATCGCCGGTCGCCATGATGATCCTCAGGCCGCGGTCGTGCAGCGCCTTGATCGCTTCTGATGTCGTCGCCTTGATCGGGTCGGCGACGGCAACGATGCCGGCCAGTTTGTTGCCGACGGCGACGAACATCGCGCTCTTGCCTTCGACCTGCAGCGCTTCGGCGCTGGTCGAGATGGATGCGATATCGATGCCGAGATCGGCCATCATCGCGGCGTTGCCGAGCGCGACGTTCTTTCCCGACACCGTGCCGGAAACGCCCTTGCCGGTCACCGCCTCGAAACCACCGGCATCGGGAATTTTTACCCCGCGTTCACGGGCGCCTTCGACGATCGCCTCGGCCAGCGGATGCTCCGAGCCTTTTTCGAGGCCAGCGGCAAGTGCCAGCAGATCATCGTCCGTGATGCCTTCGGCAGCGACGACGTCGGTCAATCTCGGCCGGCCTTCGGTCAATGTGCCGGTCTTATCGACGATCAGCGTGTCGACCGAAGCAAAGCGTTCGAGCGCCTCGGCGTCCTTGATCAGCACGCCGGCATGCGCGCCGCGCCCCGTGGCGGTCATGATCGACATCGGCGTGGCAAGACCCAGTGCGCAGGGACAGGCGATGATCAGCACCGAGACCGCCGAAACGATTGCAAAGATCAGGCTAGGTTGCGGCCCGAAGATCGCCCAGGCGATGAACGCAACGATCGCAACCACCACGACGGCCGGGACGAAATAGAACGAGACGCGGTCGGCCAGACCCTGGATCGGCGCGCGCGAACGCTGCGCCTTGGCGACGAGCTCGACGATCCGCGCCAGCGTGGTTTCGGCGCCGATCCTCTTGGCGCGCATGATCAGCGAACCGTTCTTGTTGAGCGTGCCGCCGGTGAGCGGGTCGCCTTCAGTCTTTTCGACCGGCAGCGGCTCGCCTGACAGCATCGATTCGTCGATGGAAGAGCGGCCTTCCAGCACGATGCCGTCGACCGGCACGGCATCGCCGGGGCGGATGCGCAGGCGATCGCCGGCCTTGACCGTGTCGAGCGGCACGTCGTTTTCGGAACCGTCCTCGCCGATCAGCCGCGCGGTCTTCGGCGCGAGGTCGAGCAGCGCGCGGATCGCCGAGCCGGTTTTTTCACGGGCGCGCAATTCCAGCACCTGGCCGAGGAAAACCAGCGCCACGATGACGGCGGCCGCCTCGAAATAGACCGGCACCGTGCCCTCATGACCGCGGAACTGGTGCGGAAATATATCCGGGAACAGCGCGGCGACGACGCTGTAGAGGTAGGCTGCACCAACGCCGAGTGAAATCAGCGTCCACATGTTGGGGCTGCGGTTGAGAACCGATTCCCAGCCGCGATGGAAGAAGGGGAATGCCGCCCACAATACAACTGGGCTGGCCAGCGCCAATTCCACCCAGATCTTCGCCGAATCCTCGATGAAGGCGCTAAACGTCACGCCGAGCATCGGCGCCATGGCGAATATCAGCAACGGCACGGACAGCGCGGCGCTCACCCAGAAGCGCCTGGTGAAATCGACCAGTTCCGGGTTCGGCCCCTCATCGCCTGATGGTACGCCCATCGGCTCCAGCGCCATGCCGCAGATCGGGCAGGCACCTGGCTTGTCGCGGACGATTTCGGGATGCATCGGGCAGGTGTATTGCGTGCCTTTCGGCATCGCCTGCGGTTCCGGCCTGTCGCCAAGATACTTTGCCGGCTCCGCCTCGAATTTCGCCTTGCAGCCGGCCGAGCAGAAATAGAAGCCCTGGCCTTCATGCCGGGCAAAGTGCTTCGCGGTGGCACGCTCGACACGCATGCCGCAGACCGGGTCGGTGGCGGTAAGGTAGTTTTCCGGCTCGGCCGTGAATTTCGAACGGCAGCGCTCGCTGCAGAAGTGATAGATATGGCCGCCATGCTCGGCTGTCGGCTTGCCGGCGGCCGGATCGACGGTCATGCCGCAGACCGGATCGCGAATGATGGCGTCGGCGACGGACGGAGCAGCTTTTGCCGCGCAGCAGCCGCTATGGGCGTGATGGTCATGGTCGGAATGCGTCATGCGGAAATGCCCTGTGTCTCGGTTCTGAAGCGGAGGTAGTGCTTCCAGTGACTGGAAGGTCAAGGACCAATTTCTGTTTTTGTTGCCGAGGCGCGCGCCAAACCGCCGGCGGACAATCCCGCACCCAGCCGCCGCCGCATGCCACCGACGACTCCCGTGGAGAGCATGTCCGCCCGCCCCATACCCAGCGCCGCGAAAACGCGCTATAGACGCCGCCAAAACGGCGAGGCCGAACGGCAATTATGGCAAAAATCTCTCTAAAGCTCGATGAACTGATCGACAGCCAAGCCTTGCGCTGCGAGATGACCGCGCTGACCGCGGCCATGGCAGGCGACGGCTCCGGCAAGGCTGCGCGCGCCGGTGTTCTCCAGCTTCTCAAGGGCAGGCTGGCCGCCGGCCGCAGCATCGCCGAACGCATGCTGATGGACGACGGCAGCGGCACCGCCTGCGCCGCCCGGCTGTCGCATCTCATGGACGAGATCATCCGAGCGCTCTACGATTTCGCCGCCACCCATGTCTATCGCGTCAAAAACCCGTCTTCGGCCGAACGCATGGCCGTCGTCGCGGTCGGCGGCTATGGCCGCGGCACGCTGGCGCCGGGATCCGACATCGATCTCCTCTTCCTGCTGCCCTACAAGCAGACGCCATGGGGCGAGCAGATCGTCGAGTACATGCTCTACATCCTGTGGGATCTGGGGCTGAAGGTCGGCCACGCCACCCGCAACATCGACGAATGCCTGAGGCTGTCGCGCACCGACATCACCATCCGCACCTCGATCCTGGAAGCGCGTTTCCTGTGGGGCGAGCGGAAGCTCTATGACGAGTTCTTGCAGCGTTTTGACCGCGAGGTGGTGCGCACGACCGGGCCCGAATATGTGCAGGCCAAGCTTGCCGAACGCGACGAACGCCACGCCAAGGCCGGCGAAAGCCGCTACCTCGTCGAACCCAATGTCAAGGACGGCAAGGGCGGGCTGCGCGACCTGCAGACGCTGTTCTGGATCGGCAAGTATTTCTACCGGGTGCGCACCGGCGAGGAGCTGGTCGACAAGGGCGTCTTCACCGGCACCGAATATCGGGAATTCCAGAAGGCCGAGGACTTCCTGTGGGCGGTGCGCTGCCACATGCATTTCCTCACCGGCAAGGCCGAGGAACGGCTGCATTTCGACATCCAGCGCGAGATCGCCGAACGGCTGGGCTACACCACACATCCGGGCCTGTCGGAGGTCGAGCGCTTCATGAAGCATTACTTCCTCGTCGCCAAGGATGTCGGGGATCTCACCCGCATCTTCTGCGCTGCACTCGAGGAAGAGCAGGCCAAGCATGTGCCGGGCTTCAACCGCATCTTCCTCACCTTCTCGCGCCGCAAGCGCAAGCTTGCCGGCACGTCCGATTTCATTATCGACAACCATCGCATCAACGTCGCCGACGACGTGGTGTTCGAGCGCGATCCGGTCAATCTCTTGAGGCTGTTCTGGTTCGCCGACAAGCACGGGCTGGAATTTCACCCCGATGCGCTGAAGCTGCTGACCCGTTCGCTCGGCCTCGTCGGCAAGGCGCTCAGGCGCGACGAGGAAGCCAACCGGCTGTTCCTCGACATATTGACGTCGGACCGCAATGCCGAACTCAATCT
This sequence comes from Mesorhizobium sp. M1322, assembly GCF_040318085.1. NCBI lineage: Bacteria > Pseudomonadati > Pseudomonadota > Alphaproteobacteria > Hyphomicrobiales > Phyllobacteriaceae > Mesorhizobium > Mesorhizobium sp. M1322. Next base: position 3,528 of record NZ_JAMYLP010000085.1, on the reverse strand, counting down.
CAGGCGCATGAACGAGGCGGGACTGCTGGCAAAGCTGATCCCGGATTTCGGCAAGATCGTCGCCATGATGCAGTTCTCGATGTACCACCACTATACGGTGGACGAGCACCTGATCCGCTGTATCGGCGTGTTGGCCGAGATCGAGCGCGGCGACGGTGAAAAGATCCACCCGCTTGCCCACACGCTGATGCCGGGGCTGAAAAAAAGCCGCGAGGCGCTCTACGTCGCGGTGCTTTTGCACGACATCGCCAAGGGACGGCCCGAGGACCATTCCGAAGTGGGTGCCCGGATCGCGCGGCGCATCTGCCCGCATATGGGGCTGTCGGCGGCCGACACCGAAACGGTCGCCTGGCTGGTCGAGAACCATCTCGTCATGTCGATGACCGCACAGACCCGCGATCTCAACGACCGCAAGACGATCGAGGATTTCGCCGCGATCGTGCAGTCGGTGGAACGGCTGAAGCTGCTGCTCATCCTCACCGTCTGCGATATCAGAGGTGTCGGGCCGGGCGTCTGGAACGGCTGGAAAGGCCAATTGCTGCGCACGCTCTACTACGAGACCGAATTGCTGTTGACCGGGGGATTTTCGGAAGTGTCGCGCGCCGAGCGAACGGCGGCAGCACGCGAGCGGCTGGCCGAAGCGCTTGCCGATTGGCCCGAAAAAGCCCGCAAGCGCTATGTCGGCCTGCATTACGAGAACTATCTGCTGACGGTCGATCTCGCCGACCAGCTCCGCCACGCCGAATTCATCCGCGAGGTGGACGCGGCGGGCAAGAAGCTCGCCACCATCGTCAAAACCCACCAGTTCGAGGCGGTGACCGAAATCACCGTGCTGGCGCAGGACCATCCGCGCCTGCTGTCGGTCATTGCCGGCGCTTGCGTGGCGGCCGGCGGCAACATCGTCGATGCGCAGATCTTCACCACCGCCGATGGCCGCGCGCTGGACAGTATCCTGATCTCGAGGGAGTTCGACCGCGACGAAGACGAGCGGCGACGCGCCCAGCGCGTCGGCCGCCTGATCGAGGACGTGCTGTCGGGCAAAAGCTGGTTGCCGGAGATGATCGAGAAGCGCACCAAGCCGCGGCGCGGCGCCAAGGTCTTCCGCATCCCGCCACGCGCCGAAATCCGCAACACGCTGTCGAACCGATTCTCGGTGATCGAGGTCGAGGGGCTGGATCGGCCGGGCCTGCTGTCCGAGATCACCGGGGCGCTGTCGGACCTGTCGCTCGACATCGCCTCGGCACACATCACCACCTTCGGCGAAAAGGTCATCGATACCTTCTATGTCACCGATCTCACTGGCCAGAAGATCGACAGCCCGACGCGCATGGCCGCCATCCAAAGCAGGCTGGTCGCGGTTCTCGAAGGCACCGTGCCGGAGCGTGGCGGCAAGGCCAAGGCCGCGGCCGAGTGACAACCACCATTCATTTGTCCCAATCCTGCAGGCAGTTTCCAGACGCATGAGCCTTGTCAAAAAGTTCGCGACGGTCGCTTCCGGCACGCTGATGAGCCGTGCCCTTGGTTTCGTCCGTGAGATGCTGATGGCGGCCGCACTCGGCACCGGGCCGATCGCCGACGCCTTCAACGCCGCCTTCCAGTTCCCCAACACCTTTCGCCGGCTGTTTGCCGAAGGCGCCTTCAACGCTGCCTTCGTGCCGCTGTTCGCCAAGGAAATCGAGACCCACGGCACCGATGGCGCCAAGCACTTTTCGGAAGAGGTGTTCGGCGTATTGTTCACGGCGCTGCTGGCGCTGACCATCGCTATGGAACTGGCGATGCCGCTGATCGTGCGCTACCTGGTAGCCCCGGGCTTTGCCGACACGCCGGGAAAGTTCGACATGACGGTCCGGCTTGCGACCATCATGTTTCCCTACCTGATCTGCATGTCGCTCGGCGCCATGATGGCCGGCATGCTGAATTCGCTGCGCCGCTATTTCGCTGCCGCGGTGGCGCCGGTATTCCTCAACATCATCCTGATCGGCGTGCTCGCCTATGCCTGGCACAAGGGATCGGACGCGCGCACTGTCGGCTTCGCGCTGGCCTGGGGTGTGCTGGCGGCGGGGCTGGTGCAACTGGCGATCGTCTGGGTGGCGGTGCGCCATGCCGGCATCTCGATCGGTTTCCGCCGGCCAAAGATGACGCCCAATGTCAAGCGGCTGCTGATCCTGGCGTTGCCGGCGGCGATCACCGGCGGCATAACCCAGATCAACCAGCTGATCGGCACCGCGATCGCCTCGGCGCAGGACAGTGCGGTGTCGTCGCTCGCCTATGCCGATCGCATCTACCAGCTGCCGCTCGGCGTCGTCGGCGTCGCCGTCGCCATCGTGCTTCTGCCCGAACTGTCGCGGGCGCTGAAGTCAGGCAATCTGATCGAGGCGGCCAATCTGCAGAACCGGTCGGTGGAGTTCACCTTGTTCCTGACCTTGCCGGCAGCGGCGGCACTGCTGGTGATGTCGGAGCCGATCGTGGGGCTGGTCTACGAACGCGGGGCATTTGCCGCCAACAACTCGACGCCGATCGTGGCGGCGATCCTGGCGATCTTCGGCTTGGGCTTGCCGGCCTTCGTGCTGATCAAGGCGTTTACCCCAGGCTATTTCGCCCGTGAGGACACGCGCACGCCGATGATCTTCGCCGCCATCTCGGTGGCGGTGAACGTCACCACCGCGCTGACGCTGTTTCCGCAGATGGGGGCGCCGGGCATCGCTGTCGCCTCGGCCGTCGCCGGCTGGGTCAATGCGCTGATGCTGCTCGGCGTGCTGATCCGACGCGGCCACTGGGGCCGCGACGTACCGCTCATGAGACGCATCCCACGGCTGGTGCTGTCGGCGGCGGTGATGGGGGCGGCGCTCTATTTTGCCGAGCACTGGTTTGCGGCAAGGCTTGGCCACGGTTCACCGCTGTTGATCAAGGCGACAACGCTGCTGTCACTCGTCGCCGGCGGGGCGCTGCTCTACTTCGTCACCGCCTTCGCCACCGGCGGCGCCGATTTCGGCATGATCCGGCGCAATATCAAACGCAAGGGTGCGCCACCGGTCACGGGACAGTCTCCAGATCCGTAAGCCTAGCCGTAGCGACCCTGTCGATAAGCGTCAGTCTTCGCCAGACAATTTGTCATAGACCGGGCGTGGCAGCGGCTCGCGTGCCTGCTTGCTAAGTTCGATCCCGAATTCGGCCCGAAGCCGCGCCGCTGTCTCCAGCGGCGTCTCGCGGTCGTGTCGGCGCTTCAGGGCTTCCTCGTTGTTAACGGTGACGGGCATCCATTTCTCATCAGATCGTGTGCAAGACACATCCAACCATATCATACATGTCGATGTCTGCGCCGCCCCTCATTGCCCTGCCGGGCATTTCTCCCCGTAAACGGGGAGAAAGAAGCTGAACGCGACGCTGGCGCTTCCCTGGCGACGCCGGCGATTGGCGAAACCCGCGATGACAGTGTCCAGTTGATAGATGGGTAACACTTTGAACCGGATACATGGGTTACAGTTTTCCCCCTGTAGTGTCCGCTGCAGCGCCAAGCGGTTTGGTTGG
>NZ_JAMYLP010000084.1:0-26929 GCF_040318085.1 Mesorhizobium sp. M1322 | reverse complement strand
ACCCGCTTCGAGAAAACCGCCCGCAATTACCGCGCCGTTGTCACTCTCGCGGCTATTGTCCTATGGTTGCGGTAACTGTCCACACGGCCTAGAGCATTTGCAGCCAAACGTCTTCGTTTAAAGTGCGCTAAAACAAAGAGTTAGAGCGAGGTTTTGGTTCCACCAAAACGCAAGCGCTCTAGGCGCTAAGCTGCCGCGCTTAGCCCAAGTCGGTCAATCGCCAGTTTGCGGGTCGCGACATAGTCGGTCTTGCCTGAACCCAGCACCGGGATTTCCTCGACCTTGACGATGTCGTTCGGCACCATCAGATCGGCGGCACCGGCTTGTCTGCCGAATTTGCGCAATTCATCGGGGTCGGCGTCATCAGCGGTGGTGACCAGCACGATACGCTCGCCGCGGCGCTTGTCCGGCACCGCCACCACAGCGTGGTGCTCTTCCGGCCACAGCGACTGCACCAGCATCTCGACCGCGCCCAGTGACACCATCTCGCCGGCGATCTTGGCGAAGCGCTTGGCCCGGCCGCGAATGGTGATGAAGCCTTCGCGGTCGACAGAAACGATGTCGCCGGTATCGTGCCAGCCGTCGAGCGGCTGCAATTCCCCGGGCCGATCTGATGTCATGTAGCCCATCATCAAATTCGGCCCCTTTAGCCACAATCGTCCGGCGCCGCTAATGCCCTCGACCGGCTCGAGCTTCATGCGCATGGCCGGCAACAGCCGCCCGACCGTGCCGTCGCGGCCGTGGATGGCGGTGTTGACGGCAACGACGGGCGCTGCCTCGGTCAGCCCGAAACCTTCGATGATCTCGGCCTGGAAGCGCTCCCGGTAGACGCGGCGCGTCTCCGGTTTCACCGCCTCGGCGCCGGCCACGATGAAGCGCAGGCTGGAGAAATCGCCGTCCTTGGCGGTGCGCGCATAGTTGGCGAGGAACGTATCGGTGCCGAACATGACCGTCGGCCCTGCCTTGCGTGCGACCTCGGGGATCAGCTTGTAGTGCAGCGGCGAGGGGTAGAGGAACAGTTTTACGCCAGTGACCAGCGGCAGGATGGTGCCGCCGGTAAGCCCGAACGAGTGGAACACCGGCAGCACGTTGAGCAGGATGTCGGCCGGCGAGATGGTGATGCGGGCCTCAGCCTGCATGGCGTTGGCGAGAAGATTTCTGTGCGACAGAACCACCGCCTTCGCCGTGCCTTCCGAGCCTGAGGTGAACAGGATCACTGCTGGCTTGGCCGCATTCTGCGGCTGCAGCGGCCAGCGCCACAGCAAGGCGGCAGCGAGCTTGTCCAGCACGGTTACGCTGGCCCGTACATCCTCCAGCCACAACAGCTTGGCGCCGCCTTCTTCCACCGCCGCGACGATGTCAGCGAGGTTGGCCTTGTCGATAAAGGCTCGCGACGAGACCACGGTGCGGATCTCCGCCGTGCGCACGGCGGCGGTGACGCTGGCCGGGCCTGCGGTGTAGTTGATCATCGCCGCCACCCGGCTCGCCGACAACAAGCCAATGAGCGACAGCACGACACCATTGGCGTTGGGCAGCAGCACTCCAACCGCTTCGCCCGGCGCCGTCACCGCCTCGAAGCGGCGGCCCAGCACCCGCGCGCCGATGAACAGTTTTCTGTAGTTCAACGTGCCGCTGACCACCTCTTCGACGATAGGATGCGAGGCGCCGACTCGGTCGGCCGCGTCGCGCACCGCGAGGAACAGGCCGCGATTAAGATCGCTGCCGAAAAGCCGGGCTTCGGCGAAACGGTCGAACAGCGTATTGGTGTTCGAGGACTGATCAGGGTTTCGCGCTACCAGCTCGGCGATGGTCATCGGCTCCAGCACGCTGACCGACAGGCGCGGAAACCAGCGCCGCGGCGCCTTGTCCGCCGGCGTCAGCGACACCGGAAGAGTGCGCGCGCCGGCGACGAAGATCGGCACGATCCGGGCATCGGCCTGCATGGCGATGCGGGTGACGGCGCGAAACAGGCGAAATGTCTTGATATCAGGCTCGACCGCATCCGGCAGATAGACGGCAAGGCGGCCCTTGCCCTTCAGCACCCGCACCAGCCGGCGGCTGACGAAGATATGCTCGGCGTTGAAGGCGATGGTGCGGCCGAGCTCGCGCCATGGTTCGAGCCAGGGCGACCTGGCAGAGGCCTGGTCGAGAATGTGCAGCGTATCTTCCGGCAGCAGCGACAGCATCAGCGCCGGTTCGAACCGTGACTGGTGCGAAATCACATAGATGACCGGCACGGGTGCTGCGCGGGCGATTTTGATGCGCTCATCGGCAACCCGGTAGGCGAGCTTGAACGGCACGTAGAGCAGCGCCTGGGTGAAGCGCAGGCCGAGGCGGAATTTTTCCACCACGGCGATCAGCAGCCAGGCCGCGACGAGGCCCGCAAGCAGCGCCAGTGTCAGGATCATGCCGCGTCTCTCCCAACAGATTCTCACGTCACGGCTCTTTCTTGGCCGCTTCAATGAGAACCTAGACGAAGTGGGATCAACGTCAATGCTGCTCGGCTAGGGCTGACTGCCGGCCTGTCACGCTTCACCGTCGCCAACATGACTTGCGGGATGAGCGTGGAACTGGACGGCGCTGCTCAAGCCGCTTTCAACCTCCCGCTGATGAAGCGGAATTCCTGCGTCTTGCCGCCATAGCCATAGGCGGCAGCCGGCACTTCATGCACGAAGGCGTAGCTTTCTTCATGTATCTCACCCAGCAAGCGGCCAAAGGCGGCGAAGATCGCCTTGAGATACGCCTCCAGCTCGAGCTTGGTGTTGGTGCCGTCGACCACCTTGATGTCGAGCCAGAAGGTCTTGACGCCATGCTCGGCCAGCGACCTGCCGCCGGCGAACCAGTGCTGCGGGTCGAGATAGGAAATGGCGACCGCGGTGATGGTCGGATCCTTGCGCAGATGCATTGCGGTAAGTTCGGTCACCTCCCTGGCGATGGTGGCGGACAGAGCGGCATCGGGTCTGCCGGTAACGCTGACATTGATGATCGGCATTTCGTTCTCCTAGGGGGTTGCGTCTTGCGCCGCTGGGAAAAACCATGCCACGGTTCTAGCGCCAAAAAAATCGAATTGTTTGAAGCTAACACTTCTGTATACCTGAATCATGCAGACGCTCGACCCCGATCTCCTCAAGACCTTTCTCGCCTTCGTCGACGGCGGCTCGCTGGCGCAGGCAGCATCGATCGTCGGTCGCTCGCCTTCGGCGGTGACGGCGCAGATGCAGCGGCTGAAGGATATCGTCGGTGAACCGCTCTTGGCGCGGCAGGGGCGGGGCCGCGGCCTGACGCCGGCCGGGGAGGATCTGGTCGGCCACGCACGACGTATTCTGGCATTGCATCGCGAGGCGTGGCTGGCCCTCAAGGGCGTGCGGGCCGACGGGCGCGTCGCCATCGGCACGACGCAGGATTTCGCCGACAGCGGGCTGCCGGATTTGCTCAGGGCCTTCGCGGTGACCCATCCACGCGTCAGGATCGAATTGCGCGTCGGCCGCTCCGCCGAATTGGCGCAGGCGCTGCAATCCGGCACCCTCGATCTGGCGATCGCCATGCGCCAGGCACCGGCATCGGACGAAGTGGGCGTGCTCCGCGAGCCGATGGTCTGGCTCTGTTCGCAAAAGGGACTGATCTCGCGCCAGGACGAGGTACCGCTGGCACTGCTCGATCCGCATTGCGGCTTTCGCGAAGCGGCGATCGCGGCATTCGACACGGCCGGCCGCCGCTACCGCATCGCCGCCGGCAGTGCCAGCCTGGCCGGGCTGCGCACGGCGGTGAATGCCGGCATTGCTCTGACGCTGCGAACGGTGCGCTTTGCCCATTTCGGCCTCGTCGAGGCACCGCGCGACCTTGGGCTGCCGCCGGTTCCCATCGCCGAATTCGCCATCCGGCTGCGCCAGGATGCCGAGCCCCCCGCACAGGATCTGGCTGCGCTGTTCAGCGGCAACCTTGCCTTGGCAGGCGCACCAAGCTCATTTCGCGAAAGAAAAAGCCGACCTTGCGGTCGGCTATAGGTTAGACGGGCCGAGGGGTTTGGGGGACTTGGGATGACCCGTCGGACTCAACAATGCCTGAACCTGAAGATGGTTCCGTGACTTTATAAATTTATTTCAGGGGCAGATTTTCCACCCGCAGAGCGCTGCCTCGCCGCTTGCCAGTCGCGCCCGGCATGGGCGAAGACCGCGCAGAGCACGATGGCGCCGCCGATCATGCTGGCGGCCGGCGGGACCTCGGCCAGGAACAGGAAGGCGAACAGGATCGCGAAGGGTACTTCAGCGGAGCCCAGCAGGCCGGATTCGGCCGCCGGGATGAGCCTCGCGCCCTCCGTCCACAAAATAGAGGCGAGCGCGAACGACATGCCGAAGGCGACGAGCAGCACTGCGTCCCTGGCCGAGACCGCCAACGGATCGGTGACGAACCAGCCGAGCACAAACAAAAGAAACGCCGACACCGCTCCGGCCCACACCACAGGCGTGTCGCGGAAAGCGCGCACCATGATCATGTAGAGCGCGCTGCCGATTGTCATCAGCAGCGCCAGCCCGTCGCCGAACAGATGGCCGGTACCGAAGCCGGACCAGACCATGATCGCCACACCGCTGAGCGACACGGCGGCGGCGACAAGCGTCTGCAGCCGGAAGCGCTCACGGACCAGCACGAAGGCAAGTACCGCGGTGACGAAGGGCGCGGTGGCATAGATGATCGCGACATTGGCGACGAAGGTGAACTTGAACGCCGAGACGAAGGCGATGCTGGCGAGCGCTCCTTCTACCGCCAACAGCCAGCCGCGCCAGCCGAGGCGCAGGCTTTCACGCCTGCCGGAGCGGCGGCGCCGCCAAAACACATAGAGGGCGATCAGGATCGAGCCGACAAAGCCGCGCCAGCAGGTGATGGTCAGCGGGTCGGCATGGATCGACTTGGTCAACACGCCGGTGAGCCCGAAGACCGCCGCCGACGCCGAAACCAGGATGATGCCAAAGGTGCGCTCGGCTGCGGTGTCGGTGGTGGCTGGCATGCTTAGCGATTCCGTCATGTCACCAGACTATACTGCCTTGTCCTGACACCGCACTGTCAGCAGGGTTGCCGTATCCTACAGCCACTTGCGGAAATGTTCGTTGCCGGTGATCAGCAGGCCGGCCGCGACGATCAGCGCCACGGCGTACGCTACACGGACAGAACCCTGCGCGGCGCTGCGCCAGTGGCGAGCTTGTGTTGGGGCAGGGCTGGTCCCAGGGGTCGACCGCTTTTTCTGCTCACGCGCTCCTGCGCGATCCTGGACCTGACGGCCGTCGGCACCGACGAAGCGATCATCCTCTGCCTCGCCAATCACAGCCAGCCAATGCATGTCGCGCCGTACCCCGGCACTCCCGGCTACGAGCCGTCGCCACCTGCCTGGCCACACCCGAGGTACGGGCGCGGACGGATGGCGTCATCGCGTGGCGGTCTCAGGTCGTTTGAAAAAAGCACCAGGTCTAATGACGCAGCAATCTCCGGACCGCTTGTCAGTCTGATCCAAATGTCGTGAAATCGAGATTTTAGGCCGTACCGGTTCTATTCGAGTATCGTGACGAGCAATGAAGATGACTGTCAAAAAAGGGTTGGACATGGACGCCACCAGACTGAAGGCCATGCAGGCGCCGCTCAAGGAGGCCTATCGCGATGACGCATCGCGCGCGCTGATCACGCTTCGGGCCAAGGGCTCGATCGACAACCAGTCGATCGCCTGCAAGGTCGAGACCGGCAGGACGCTCGCCGTTGCCGGTCTCCATCCGGCTACCGGCGGTTCGGGGCTCGAACTGTGCTCGGGCGACATGCTGCTGGAGGCCTTGGTCGCTTGCGCCGGCGTGACGCTGAAGGCGGTGGCGACGGCGCTGGAGTTCAAGCTCGGCGCCGCCACGGTGGAGGCCGAAGGCGATCTCGACTTTCGCGGCACCTTAGGTGTGACAAGAGATGCGCCGGTCGGCTTCCGCGCCATCCGGCTGAATTTCGGCCTCGACACCGACGAGCCACAAGAGCGCATCGACGCGCTGCTCAAACTGACCGAACGGTATTGCGTGGTTTTTCAGACCATCAATACCAAGCCGGAACTGACGGTCAGCGCTCAGCGCTGAACGCGCGCCGGCTACTCACTTTCGCCCTCGTCGGCGAAGGGCGAGGCGCTCGGCACACACTGCACCGACCAGCCGGCCGGCGTCGGCTGCTTCTGATATTCGGTGACGGCGGAGGTGCACTGTTCACGGGTGTCGAACGTGCTGGGCAGCACCACCATGCCGCCTTGCGGGCCGGCAATCACAAGATACCAGACCAACGCTACGCTCGAAGCCATGGAAATTTCCTCGTTTGTTGTGGGAGTCGGGCGATCCTATCAACTCCGGGCAATCGACGAAAGCGGGCCGGACGCGGTGGTTCGCCACGGCATTACAGCCCGCTTGAATGTCCTACGTCTGTTGGAACGGCTCAGTTTACGCCAAAGCAGTAGAACAGGCCGTCGCCGCCGGTGCTCCTCAGCGCCTCCTGGCTGCAGCCGCCGCGTGAAGCGTGCGAGGAATTCCACGATTTGGCGGCGGCCGAATCGTCGAGACCGGTGCGGTCGTGATGGCCCGTCATTGCCGCACCTTCTGCTCCGCTGAGCGTCCAGTCGCCGCAGGTCTGGTCGGCTATTTTCGTGCCGTCGGGCTTGGAGCCGGTGAGCACGTCATGCCGGTTGGGCTTGTCGCCGCGGCCGTTGACCACTTCGCCCTTTTCGTCGAGCGCCGTCTGCTTGGTGATGGCGTTGGCATCGCTATGCAGCGAAGCGACATCGTCGGCGATCTTGACGCCCTTGGCGTTGAACCACGGTCCCTTGCCAATGCGATCGCGCGCATCGGTATCGCTGGTCGAGAGATAGGCGCGCCATGTTTTGCCGGTAACGCCGGCGGCTTCGGCCAACGAGGCGCAATGCGCATCGGCGCCTGCGAGGCCGCCGAGATCGGCGCCCTTGCCCGAGCCGACGCTGGTGACGAAGAAGCTCATTGTCGTATCCTGTGAGGATGCGACGCCGATGGCTGCCAGCGATGCAGCGGCGGTAACGAGAAGCAGTCTGCGCATGATGGTCCTCCGTTTGCGAAAACTTGGCATTCCAACAACGTCGGTGGCGGCGAAATTCTTCCGCCAAGATGCGTGGTGCGTCTACTCCGGGTGCCGGTAGGCAACAAAGCGGTTGTGCTTGGCCTGGAAGATCAGCCCGGTTTCCCTAAGCGCAGGGCTGGCCAGCGGCACGATGCGTTTGGCGATCTCCCGGGGATGCGGCAGCGTTTCGGGATCCTCGCCGGGCACCGCCTGCGCCCGCATGGCGGTGCGGGTGGCGCCGGGATCGGCGGCATTGACCCTGAGCGGCAGGTTTTCCGTCTCATGCGCCCACGAACGCATCATGGTCTCGACTGCCGCCTTCGACGACGCATAGGGCGCCCAGAAGGCGCGCGCCGAATGGGCGGCGTTGGAGGAAAGCACGATGGCACGGCCGGCGTCGGAGAGCCTGAGCAGCGGGTCGACCGAGCGGATCAGCCGCCACGTCGAGGTGACGTTGATGGTCATCACCTTTTCGAAAGTCTTGGCCTCGACATGGCCGATCGGCGAGATGACGCCGAGCACCGCCGCATTGGCGACCAGGATGTCGAGCTTGCCCCATCGCTCGTGGATGGCGCCGCCCAGCCGGTCGATGCCGGCCATGTCGGCGAGGTCCAGCGGCACCAGCGTCGCCTGGCCGCCCGCCGCCTTGATCTCGTCGTCAAGCTCTTCCAGTCCGCCGACGGTGCGGGCAACCGCGATGACATGCGCTCCGGCGGCGGCAAGTTCCAGGGCGATGAAGTAGCCGATGCCGCGCGAGGCACCGGTGACGACCGCGACGCGGCCGGAAAGGTCGAGGGCAGGGGTCACCGGGCAGCTCCGAAGGTTAGCGCTTTATGATGTCCGGCAGGACAGAGGGGCGCGACACAGCAATCGCGACGAAATTTGCAAACCGGCGAAATTTCGCGGTTTGCAGCAAGACCTACGAACCTCCCGCCGCCAGCAGCGACAGCGTGCGCACATTGTCCGACCCTTCGAAGTCGGCAAGCCGGGTCGGATATTGCCCGGTGAAGCAGGCATCGCAGAATTGCGGCTGCTCATTATCGCGGCCGGCCTCGCCGACGGCGCGGTACAGCCCGTCGATCGACAGGAAACCGAGTGAATCGACGCGGATGAACTCGGCCATCTCTTCTACCGACATGCGCGAAGCGAGCAGCTTCGACTTCTCCGGCGTGTCGACGCCGTAGAAGCAGGAAGCGCGTGTCGGCGGCGAGGCGATGCGCATGTGCACTTCCTTGGCGCCGGCATCGCGCACCATCTGCACGATCTTCTGGCTCGTGGTGCCGCGCACGATCGAATCATCGACCAGCACCACGCGCTTGCCTTCGATCATGTGGCGGTTGGCGTTGTGCTTGAGCTTGACACCCATGTGGCGGATCGAATCGCCGGGCTGGATGAAGGTACGGCCGACATAGTGATTGCGGATGATGCCGAGCTCGAACGGGATGCCCGCGGCTTGCGAAAAGCCGATCGCCGCCGGGGTGCCGCTGTCCGGCACCGGCACGACGATGTCGGCGTCGACCGGGCTTTCCAGCGCCAGCTCGGCGCCGATGCGCTTGCGCACCTCGTAGACGTTGCGGCCTTCGACCGACGAATCCGGGCGTGCGAAATAAACATACTCGAAGATGCAGAAGCGGGTCTTCTGCGGCTCGAACGGAAACAGGCTCTCGATGCCCTTGGCGGTGACGACGACCATCTCGCCGGGCTTCAGGTCGCGCACGAAACGGGCGCCGATGATGTCGAGCGCGCAGGTTTCGGAAGCCAGGATCCAGGCGCCGTCGAGATCGCCGAGCACCAGCGGGCGAATGCCGAGCGGATCGCGGCAACCGATCATCTTCTTGGAAGTCATCGCCACGAGCGAGAAGGCGCCTTCGACCTGGCGCACGGCATCGATGAAGCGCGAGTTGAGATCGCGTTCCCTGCTGGTGGCGACCAGATGCAGCAGCGTCTCGGTGTCGGAGGTCGACGAGAAGATCGCGCCTTGTTTCTGAAGCGCGCGCTGCACGGTCATGGCGTTGGTGAGGTTGCCGTTGTGGGCGACGGCGAAGCCGCCATCGGCGAGCTCGGCGAAAAACGGCTGGATGTTGCGCTGGCCGGCGCCGCCGGTGGTGGCGTAGCGCGTGTGGCCGATGGCGCGGTTGCCCTGCAGGCTGTCGATGACGCGCTGCTTGGTGAAGGTGTCGCCGATCAGGCCGACATGATGTTCGACATGGAACTGGGTGCCGTCATAGGAAACGATACCGGCCGCTTCCTGGCCGCGATGCTGCAACGCATGCAGGCCGAGCGTGACGATAGCCGCGGCGTCCTGCCTGCCAAAAATACCGAACACACCGCATTCGTCATGGAAATGATCGTCAGCTTCGGCGGAAAGCACGTCGTCTGCGTCTGCCATCTTCAGCTCCGCTAAAGTCGCTATATAGTGTGATGACTGCCCAAGAGCAACGTAGAGTTTGCGGCTTTCACATGATCGTCAGTTTGCCGGCGCCGGATTGGCCGGTGCATTGTCGGCCGGTGGCGCGTCAGTCGCGCTCCCGTCGAGCGCCGGGGCATCGTCGCCGGCTGCCGGTGCGTCCGTCGCCGGCGCGTCGGCCGCCGGAGGCGTCTCGGCGCCGGTCTCGGGTGCCGGCTGATTCGGATTGAGCCTGTTGAGGATCGCGTTCTCCGGATCCTCGGGCAGCAGGCTTTCGAGCTTGGCGCCGATCGATTCGAGCAGCGGCCGCGACTTGGCGTTGGCGACCCAGCCCGGAGCCTTGGGGCCGGCCAGCCAGTTGAAGAACAGCAGGGCCACCGCGACGACCAGAATGCCGCGCGCCGCGCCATAGAGGAAACCGAGCGTGCGGTCGAGCGCGCCGACCCTGGAATCGATGATCCAGTCGGCGAGTTTCATGGTGATGACGGAAACGACGATCAGCGCGACGATGAAGACGATGCCGGCGGCGGCGGCCATGGCAATCTTCTCATTGTCGACATAGGGCTGAACGTAAGGTAGGACCGGTTGGTAGAAAAAGAACGCCGCCGCCGCTGCCGCTATCCAGGAGATGACGGAGAGGATCTCGCGGGAAAAGCCGCGAACCATGGCGAGCATCGCCGAGACCAAGGTGAAGCCGACGAGAATTCCGTCAAGCAGCGTAATCGGCATGTCTTTTTGCCCCACTTCATGAGCCGCGTCACTCTTGCTCGTCGGCGCGGCTGCGCCGTGAGCCGGCTATGCGCGCCACGAGATCGGCAAGCTCGGTGGGCTGGAAAGCGCCGGCCCCTATCCCGCCGGCAAGTTCCTCGCTGCCCAAGGGCAGAACCGCGCTTCCAAAACCCAGCTTTTCGGCTTCCTTCAAGCGCTGCTGCGCATGTGCAACCGGCCTCACGGCGCCCGAAAGGCTGATTTCGCCGAAATAGACGCAATCGGCGGGAAGGGCAAGGCCGGTGAGCGAGGAAACCAGCGCGGCCGCCACCGCCAGATCGGCAGCCGGCTCCGAGATACGGTAGCCGCCGGCGACGTTGAGATAGACGTCATGGGTGCCAAAGCGGACGCCGCAATGGGCTTCGAGAACAGCGAGGATCATCGACAGTCGGGCGCCGTCCCAGCCGACGACGGCGCGGCGCGGCGTGCCCAGAGACGACGGCGCCACCAGCGCCTGAATCTCGACCAGCACCGGCCTGGTGCCTTCCATGCCGGCGAAAACCGCGGCGCCCGGCGCCTTCGCATGGCGTTCGCCGAGAAAAAGCTCGGACGGGTTGGCGACCTCGCGCAGGCCCATATCAGACATTTCGAAGACGCCTATCTCGTCGGTCGGTCCAAAGCGGTTCTTGACCGTGCGCAGGATGCGGTAATGGTGGCCGCCTTCGCCCTCGAAATAGAGCACTGCGTCGACCATATGCTCGACGACGCGCGGCCCGGCGATCTGGCCTTCCTTGGTGACGTGACCGACGAGCACGATCGCCGCCCCCGTGGATTTCGCATAGCGGATCATCGCCTGGGCGGCGGCACGCACCTGGGTGACGGTGCCGGGAGCCGAATCGGCCATGTCGGTCCACAAGGTCTGGATCGAATCCAGAATCACCAAATCCGGCCGCTTGCCATCAGCGATGGTGGCGAGGATGTCCTCGACATTGGTTTCGGCGGCAAGCTCCACCGGGGTATCGGCGACGCCGAGCCGCTGCGCACGCAGCCTGATCTGGGCAACCGCCTCTTCTCCCGAGACATAGACGATGCGGTGGCCCTTGGACGCCAGCGCTGCGGCAGCCTGGGTCAACAGCGTCGACTTGCCGATGCCGGGATCGCCGCCGACCAGAAGGGCCGAGCCGCGCACGAACCCGCCGCCGGTGGCGCGGTCGAGTTCGCCGATGCCGGAGACGATGCGCGGCGCATCCTCGATATCGCCGGACAAAGTCGTGAGCACCACGGCGCGGCCCTTGCGCGCATTGCGGGTGTTGGCGGGACCCGAGCCGATGCCGCCGGACGTGCCTTCTTCGACCAGCGTGTTCCACTCGCCGCAGGCATCGCATTTGCCGGCCCAGCGCTGATGCACCGATCCGCAATTCTGGCAAATGAACTGGACCCGCGTTTTGGCCATCAGTTTATTGATTCCAAGAGGTATTTGGAGCGATCCCAAAAAACCGGCAAAGCCTCTTCGATCGTATCGAAATGAGTGCGGCGCTGTCCGTTGCTCTGGGCCCAATGGTCCTGTGCGGACCAACACGCATAGATGAATAAATCGACCGCAATTCATTCTCTCGCCTGACCTCTTCGTGCAGCGTCTCTAGCAAGCCCATAAGTCCTATCGAAAGGCGGTGATCGTTCCGCTGATGCATCAAATGAAAAGCGCACCCGATCGCAGCCATCGAGGTGTCATGCCGGGACTCCACCGACCAGAGAGCCAAAAAGCCCAGCAGATCGTTGACATCGGAAGCTGTTCCCAAACGCCAAATTCGATAGAGGCCGTCCACTGCGGCACTGCGGGCATAGTCATCAGTATCTTCGGCAAGGAATTTTCTCACCAATTTGACGTTCTCGGGGGTCGACTCGCTGGAATAACAAAACACCGCGTGTGATTCTGGGCGAGAAATCGAACCCCTCGATCTTAAATAATCGGTGAGTTGTATGCGTTCGTCCTCAGAGATTTCGTACTCTTCAAATTTCAACCTCTGATAGATGTCGCTAAAGTCCAACCCGCCGCTCCAAGATCAAGAGGTCACTCAAACCTCTCCGCAATATGATGCTCCTCGGCGAGGTCGGAGAAGCGGGTGAACTCGCCCTGGAAGGCGAGGCTGACCGAGCCGGTCGGCCCATGGCGTTGCTTGGCGATGATGACTTCGGCCTTGCCGCGCATCTCGTTCATCTCGTTTTCCCATTTGATGTATTCGTCGGTGCCGGGCTTCGGCTCGCGGTTCTTCAGATAATATTCCTCGCGGTAGACGAACATCACCACATCGGCGTCCTGCTCGATCGAGCCCGATTCACGCAGATCCGAAAGCTGTGGGCGCTTGTCGTCACGGCTTTCGACCTGGCGCGACAGCTGCGACAGCGCGATGATCGGTACGGCAAGCTCCTTGGCTAGCGCCTTCAGGCCGGTGGTGATTTCGGTGATCTCCTGCACGCGGTTCTGTGAGGATTTCGCGCTCGATCCCTGCATCAGCTGGATATAGTCGATGACGATGACGTCGAGGCCGCGCTGGCGCTTTAGGCGACGCGCGCGGGCAGACAACTGAGCAATAGAAATACCGCCGGTCTGGTCGATGAACAGCGGGATCTTCTGCATCGTCTGCGAGCATGCGACCAGCTTTTCGAAATCCATCTCACTGATCTCGCCGCGGCGGATTTTTGACGACGGGATTTCGGTCTGTTCGGAAATGATGCGGGTGGCGAGCTGTTCCGACGACATTTCGAGCGAGAAGAAGCCGACGACGCCGCCATTTGCCGCCTTGAACGAGCCGTCGGCCTGTTGCGCCGGTACATAGGCTTCGGCGATGTTGAAAGCCATGTTGGTGGCGAGCGACGTCTTGCCCATGCCGGGGCGGCCGGCGATGATGATCAGATCGGACGGCTGCAGGCCGCCCATGCGGCGGTCGAGATCGCGCAGGCCCGTGGCGACGCCCGACAGGTGCCCGTCGCGCATATAGGCGGCGTTGGCCATGTCGACGGCGGTTTTAACCGCGTCGGTGAAGCTCTCGAAGCCGCCATCATAGCGGCCGGTCTCGGCCAGTTCGAACAGGCGCCGTTCGGCATCCTCGATCTGCTCGGACGGCGACATGTCGACCGGCGCATCATAGGCGATGTTCACCATGTCCTCGCCGACGGTGATCAGTGCGCGTCGCGTGGCGAGATCGTAGATGGCGCGGCCGTAGTCGGCGGCGTTGACCACGGTGACTGCCTCGACGGCCAGCCGCACGACATATTGCGCAACCGTCATGTCGCCGACCTTCTCGTCGGCAGGCAGGAAGGTCTTCAGCGTGATCGGTGTCGCTATCTTCCCCATACGGATGAGTTCGGCGGCGACTTCGAAGATTTTTCTATGCAACGGCTCGTAAAAATGGCCGGATTTCAGGAAATCCGAGACGCGGTAGAAGGCGTCGTTATTGACGAGGATGGCGCCGAGCAGTGCCTGCTCGGCTTCGATGTTGTTCGGTGCCTCGCGATAGAGCGGTGTTTCCGCCACGCCGAATTTTCGTGCTGCCTCTGCCATAATGTCCCCGATTTCGATCCCGGTCTCTCGATATCAGAACGAGAAAAAGCCGGTGCTGACTTATATGCATCACTCGCGCTCAATCAGCGTTGATGCCCGCTGTTCACAGGAACGGCAAACCGTCCACAGGACAGAACTCCCGGGCTCTGATTCCATTTGACTCGGCAAGGTCGCGATTCTACGCGACGCTTTGAACAAAGCAAGAACAAAATCGAAGAGAAGCGAGCTGCACAGGAATCGATGCGAGATTAGACTGTGTCGCCCCAGTCCAACCGTCGCGCCAGCCTGAACGCATCGCCATCGCGCTTGGTGAACAGTTTTTCGCCGGCGCTGCCATCCTTTTCGCAAAGTTTCAGCAGGACTTTTCCGGAGCCCGATTTCGGCGGTGCGATCACACGCGCCTGCGGCGGGGCAACAGCGTGGCGGGAGGCGGCGACGTAGATGAATTTCTCGTCTTCCCACGGCACGTCGGCGTCCTTGGCCAGCCGGTGCAGGCGCGAACGCGCGACACGGCGCGAAAAATGGCACCAGTCGGGCGGCACGAGCGGGCAGGGCGCCTCATGCGGGCAAGGCGCAAGCACATGCGCGCCCGCCTCGACCAGCTGCCGGCGCACGGCAAGGATGCGCTGCCATCCGGCCGGTGTGCCCGGCTCGACGACCAGCAGCGTGTTGTCGGTCAGGTGCCAGAGCCGGTCGATGAGTTTTGGCAGCGACGCCGGTCCGATCTCGTCCAGCACATAGGCGCAGGTGACCAACTCGGCCGGCTTGAGGTCGGCGAGATCGATGGTGACATCGCCGGCCAGCCAGGCGACCCTGGCCGTCATCGCCTCAGTGGCAAGCGCCTCGCCGACCCGGCGCACCGCGGCGCTCGCCTCGATGAGCACCGCCTGCTCGAGGTCGGGCCAGAGATCGAGCGCGGCCCAAAGCACCGTACCAGGGCCGGCGCCTATATCGAGCAGGGTTTTCGGAGCACAATCGGGTCTTGCCTCGCTGAGCGCATCGAGGCTGGCACGGACGGCGGCATAGGTCGCCGGCAGCCGCGTCGCCAGATAGGCCTTAACCGCCATCTCCTCGGCCATGTGCAGACGGCCGTCGCGCAGTTCGGCGCGGTAGCGGTCCGACAGCGTTTTTGCCGCTTGCTTCAGCGTCGGCAGCGGCACTTTTTCGAGGAGGCGCTCGACGCCCTGTCGAAGTGGGATAGGCAGTTCCATAGCTCAGGCACCCCGAGGTGCGAGCAGGATGACCGAGGCGCCAACGATGCAGAGCGCGGAACCGGCAAGATCCCAGCGGTCGGGGCGCACGCCTTCCACCAGCCACAGCCATCCGAGCGAGGCGGCGATGTAAATGCCGCCATAGGCAGCATAGGCACGGCCCGCCGCGCTGATGTCTACCAGCGCCAGCAGGAAGCCGCACAAAGCGAGCGAAACCAGGCCCGGCGCCAGCCACAGCGGTGACTTTTCCAGCCGCCACCAAGCCCAGATCGAAAAGCAGCCGGCGATCTCGGCAAGGGCAGCAACGATGTAGATGAGATAGGTCATGAAAAAAGGTCTCGCGGCGGGCGACGGGACCTTTTTTCAGCGCTAGGGCCGGCGATGGCAAGCGGCAATGGCGTGATCGCCGGCAGTCTATTCCGTGTCTGCCACCTTGCGGCGTCGCGCGGGCTTGGCGGCAGGGGCTTTTGGGCGATGCCCCATGTCGCGCATCTCCAGCGCCTTCTCGCATTTGGCCATATAGTCGCGAGACATCGGCAGCGTGTCGTTCTTCTTGGCAATCTGGATTTGGAACACCACCAGATCCTGCCAGCGGAAGGCAGCTTCCGAAGCTGCTAGGTAGAACTCCCACATACGGCAGAACCGTTCGTCATAGATCGCCTTGGCCTTGTCGCGATTGGCGGCGAAGCGCGCGCTCCAATGCTTCAGCGTCTCGGCATAATGTAGCCGCAGGACTTCGATGTCGGTGACGATAAGGCCCGACTTCTCGATCGCCGGCATCACTTCCGAGAGCGAGGGGATGTAGCCGCCCGGAAAGATGTATTTGCGGATGAAGGCGCTGGTTGCCCACGGCGCGCCGGAGCGGCCGATCGTGTGCAGCAGCATGACGCCGTCCGGCTTCAAGAGCGTCGCCGATTTGTCGAAGAAAGTGCGGTAGTGGTTGACGCCGACATGCTCGAACATGCCGACCGAGACGATGCGGTCGAAGCGCTCATTGAGCTCGCGATAATCCCTCACTTCGAAATGCGCGCGGTTTTCCAGGCCTTGCGCATGGGCGCGGTCGGTGGCGACGCCATGCTGCTCGGTCGACAACGTCACACCTTGCACGTCCACGTCGAAGGACTTGGCGAGATAGAGGCCGAGCCCGCCCCAGCCGGAGCCGATGTCGAGCACCGTCTGGCCGGCCTTCAGCCTGAGCTTGGCGGCGATGTGGCGCTTCTTGGCGGCCTGCGCCTCATCGAGCGTCATGTCCGGCTGCTCGAAATAGGCGCAGGAATACTGCATGTCCTCGTCGAGGAAGAGCCGGTAGAGGTCGCCCGACAGATCATAGTGGCGCTGCACGTTACGTCGCGCGCGCGCCGCCGTGTTGATCTGCTGCAGGCGGCGGAAAGCGTGGCGCAGGCCCTCGATCGCCTTCGACCAGGTGGCGTCGATGCCGCCGCTACCCATATTCTGGAAGGCGATGCGCATCACCCCCAGCACGCCGCCCTCGAGTATGTCGAGTTCGCCGTCCATATAGGCCTCCGGCACAGCCAGCATCGGATCGAAGGTGATGGCGCGCTCGGCATGCGCGGTCTTGATGTGCATGTGCACCGGCTCGCCGGTGCCATCGCCGAAAATCACCGAGAGGCCCTTCGGCCCGGTGACTTTGAGATTGCCGGTGCGCACCAGGCGGTCGAGAATGCGTTTCAGCAGAATATTCATGACCAATGTCCCCTCTCGGTCAGACACGCTGTCCTACTCTGCCTCAACATATAGGGGTTCGGAAAGTTCCTTTTGGCACAAAAATGCCCAGGCGAAGGGCCCGGGCATTGGTCCAGAAATGACTGGAAGCCGACGAAACGTTTTAAAGCGCCGCTCTGACGCCTTGTGACGTGCAATCAGCCGTTGTCTTCGCCGCCTTCGAACTCGGCATTGGGATCGAAGAAGTTGTCCGGGCGCGCATTGTCGTTGATGTCGTCGCCATAGATGGCTTCGGCTGTGGTCAGCGTCTCGCCCTTGGCCTGGCGCTCGGCTTCGTCGGCGGTGCGGGCGATGTTGAGCGTGATGGTGACCTCGACTTCCGGATGCAGCGCGATCGCCACATTGGTAAGGCCGATGGTCTTGATCGGCTGGTTGAGCAGGATCTGGTTGCGGTTGACCGAAAAGCCTTCCGCCATCAAAAGCTCTGCGATGTCGCGGGTCGACACCGAGCCGTAGAGCTGGCCGGTTTCGCCGGCCGAACGCACGGCGATGAAGCTCTTGCCGTCGAGCTTTTCCGAAATCTGCATGGCCTCGGACTTGCGCTCGAGGTTGCGGGCTTCGAGCTGGGCGCGCTGACCTTCGAATTTCTTCTTGTTGGCTTCGTTGGCGCGCAGCGCCTTGCCCTGGGGCAGCAGGAAGTTGCGGGCGAATCCATCCTTGACCTTGACGGTATCGCCCATTTGGCCGAGGCGGGAAACGCGTTCGAGAAGAATGACATCCATGGTTTTTGTTCCTTCGCTTGGGCGCCAAATCACTGGCATCGACGCCGAATTGTCTGGAACAGGTCAGGAAGCTGAGGGCGTCGCCGCCTATGTCGCTGTCCTGCCTGTCGCGGCAGTTAGAGGTCTTCACCTCAACCCGGGATTTGATGGCAACCCTGCGGCGCCCGTCGCCGTGGGAAAAGCGGGCGGCGAACCGCCCGCTGAAAGAGCGCTAGCGAACCACGTAGGGCAGCAGACCGAGGAAGCGGGCGCGCTTGATCGCCTTGGCGAGTTCGCGCTGCTTCTTCTGGCTGACGGCGGTGATGCGCGACGGCACGATCTTGCCGCGCTCGGAAATGTAGCGCTGCAGAAGACGTACGTCCTTGTAGTCGATCTTAGGCGCGTTCGCGCCGGAGAACGGGCAGGTCTTGCGGCGGCGATGGAACGGGCGCCGGGTCGGGATCTGGTTGATGTCGACCATTATTCTGCACCCCCTTCAACACCTTCGCGCGGACGACGCGGACCACGGTCTGCACCCGCATCGCCACCGAAGCTGCGCGGCGGGCGATCGCCACGGTCGCCGCGATCACGGTCGCCGAACGAGCGCGGGCCACGGTCACGGTCGCCGAAGCCGCCGCGTTCCGAGCGCTCTTCGCGCTTCTGCATCATCGCCGACGGGCCTTCCTCATGCGCATCGACCTTGATGGTGAGGAAACGCAGCACATCCTCGGACAGGCCCATCTGGCGCTCCATCTCGTTGAGCGCGGCCGGCGGGCAGGTGATGTCCATCAGCGTATAATATGCCTTCCGGTTTTTTTTGACCCGGTAGGTGAGGGACTTCAGTCCCCAGTTCTCGACCCGGCCGACGGACCCGCCATTCGCTGATATGACGCCCTTGTACTGTTCGACAAGCGCATCGACCTGCTGCTGCGAGAGGTCCTGCCGGGCAAGAAACACATGTTCGTAAAGAGCCATATTGTTCTTTGCCTTTCTTCGTTTCTCTCCCGGTTCCCGCGGCAAAAGCCTCTGCAACTTCTCTGACCCGCCGATCCCTGGAGGGGACGGGGAAGAAAGGAGCATCACGAGACGGTCGAGAGCGGAGACACGGGAGGCGGAAGCGCTTCTGGCTTCACACGAAGGTTTTCGAAAAAACCTCCGGCCCTCCGTTCAGCCCCCAGCAAGGACCGGCAGATTGCGGGCGTCTATACAGCAATTCGGCCACAATGCAAGGGTGAACCGAAAATCCGCCGCTGCGAGGACGACATGTCGTGCGGCGCCTTCAGCTTGTATGGGGGACGAGCTTGTTCACCGTTTCGGGGAAGAAGTCGGGCGCGGCTTTACGCTTGCCGAACATCATGTCGTACTGGATCAGGCGGAAATCGTTGATCGCCGGATCGATCTTCTTCTGCCGCGCCCAGTCGGGCGTGTCCTCGCCCGTCGGCGTCATCAACAAATTACGATCGACGACGCTGTAGCGCTCGCGCATCTGGCCGAGGAAGCCGGTGTAATAGGGATGGCTGATCCCGGCCGTGGTCAGGATATGGTAGGGCAGGAAAGCCGGGCTCACCGCGCCCATGTCCGCGGCCGGCCCGGTGCGGTTCGACCATACGACGAGCGGCGTCTGGTGATGCAGCAGCATCTCGTCAGGCGGCTCCTTGCGCGGCGCGACGTTATCCCTAAGGAAGCCGGTCTCGACATAGACCGGGCCGAGCGGCGGCAGATGGTCGCCGAAGAAGGCGATGACTGTCGGCCGTTGGCGGTTCTTCGCCCATTCGACAAGGCGCTCGAGGCCCTTATCGGCGTCGGATGCACCCTCGGTGAAGCTCAACAGTGAATCCTTTGCCCACTGGCTGGTCGGCGCCTGCACCTTGTGGGTCGGATTGTAGTAGCGGTTAGGCTCGTAGGGTCCGTGATTCTGCAGGCTGACGGCGAAGAAGAAGAACGGATCGTCGGTGGCGTCAGCCTCACGGATGATCTCGTCGGTCATTGCCGCGTCCGAGGCCAGCGGCCCCCGCTTTTCGAGATATGGCATATTTTCTTCCGACTTGAAGTCGTCGAAGCCGAAATCCGCATAGACCGGCGTGCGGTTCCAGAACCAGCTCGTGCCGGGATGGATAGCGCGCGTCTCATAACCCTGGCTCTTCAGGAACGTCGCCATCGACGGCACCGGCGCGCGGACATATTGCTGGTAGGGGATGCTGCCGGCCGGCAGGAAGGCGTTGGAAAAGCCGGTCAGCGCCTCGAATTCGACGTTGGCGGTCATGCCGCCGAATTCGGGTGAGAACATGTAGCCCGAGCGCAGCGCCCGCACATTGGGAATCGGATCGGGCGTGATGGTGACGCCGGGCAGCTCGGTCGGATCCCAGAAGGATTCGCTCATGACAATGATGATGTCGGGCTTCTCGGCCGGCACCGAGGCCTTCACAGCAGGCCTGTCGATTGCCGCGATCGACTTGTCGGAATAACCGGCAGGCGCCGAGACATGGGCCATCGGCACGTTGAGCGCGAAGGCGAGCGCAAAACCGTTGGAGGCATAGTTTTCCTTCTGGTCCCACATGATCGGGATGATCTGCAGCCGGTCACGCGTCCACGAGAAGGTTGCGTAGTCCATGATCGAGACGAAGAAGGCGAGCAGCGGCACGGTCAGCGTCAGCCGGGCCAGGCGCCCCTTGCGGCTGAGCGCCGGCACGCGGCGGCGCCACAGCCGCCAGCCATAAACGAGCAGCGACAGCCCGCCGACGATGCCGACCGCCAAGGCGAGGGCGGTTCCCGGGCGTTCGCGCACCAGAAGCGGCATCAGCGCCACGATCTGGCGTGAATAGAGGAAATCGGTCGGATAGAGCGGATCGCCGAGATAGAGCGATTTCTGATGGCCGACAAAGGCCAGCGCCAGGGTCAGCGGCGCGACGATCATCAGGCTCTGGTGGCTGCGGCCGAGCACGGCGTCGAGGCCGACCAGGATCAGCGCGAAGATGATGATGGTGGTCCAGCCCGGCTTGAAGGGCTGCAGGAAGAAGGCGACGGTTCCGGCAAAGTCGCCGCGCACGATCAGTTCGATCGCAAAAACTAGGACGGTGGCGGCGAGAAGGCTGACGAGGCCATAGCGTATAACAGGCCATTTCCGGCCCGGCAGATAGCCGGTGGCCGGATCGCCTTCCAGAAACTGTGGCGCGGCTTTGCCAACGCCTTTCCTAGTCCTTGCCACCTTACAATTCCCCCGACCATACACAAAAGTGTCATTGAGCTGTCATCGATATGTCACGAAAAGCTAGCGCCTGTGGCTGAAATAAGAAGAGCCAGCAAACGAATCGTGAGCGATTTTCATCATGAGTGATCGAAAAAAAGCCTTTTGGAACAGGGACTCGGCCAGCGATACCGAGCCGGCGCGGCCCGGGTCGGGCTGATGGCGGACTTGACTTGCCCGCCCGCCTTGCGTCACAGGCAAGAAAAATCAGCCGCTTGGGAGCCACACATGGCCGTCGCATTCACCTTTCCGGGACAGGGCAGCCAGGCTATCGGCATGGGCAAGGACCTCGCCGACGCCTTTCCAGAATCGCGGAAGATATTCGAAGAGGTTGACGACGCCCTTGGCGAAAACCTGTCGAAGCTGATCTGGGAAGGGCCGGAAGAGAGACTGACGCTGACCGCCAATGCCCAGCCGGCGCTGATGGCTGTGTCGCTCGCCGCGATCCGGGCGCTGGAATCGCGCGGCTTCTCGCTGAAGGACAAGGTCGCTTATGTCGCCGGCCATTCGCTTGGCGAATATTCGGCACTTGCCGCAACCGGTTTCGTTTCGGTCGCCGATGCCGCCCGGCTCTTGCGTATCCGCGGCAATGCCATGCAGGCGGCTGTGCCGGCCGGCGAAGGCGCCATGGCGGCGATCATCGGGCTGGAACAGGCCGATGTCGACGACGCCTGCGCTGAAGCGGCCAAAGGTTCAGCCAGAGATTCAGTTTGCCAGATCGCCAACGACAATGGCGGTGGCCAACTGGTGATCTCCGGCGCCAGGGCAGCGGTCGAACTGGGGGCGAGACTGTGCACGGAAAAGGGCGCCAAGCGGGCGCTGATGCTGCAGGTTTCGGCGCCTTTCCATTCGGCGCTGATGGCACCGGCGGCCGAGATCATGCGCGAGGCGCTGGCGAGTGTGACGAAGAACGCGCCGTTCGTGCCCGTGGTCTCCAACGTGTCGGTCACCCCGTCCAGCGATCCGGACGCAATTGCCCGCCGCCTGGTCGAACAGGTGACGGGGCGCGTGCGCTGGCGCGAAACCGTCGAGTGGTTCGGCGCGAATGGCATTGCGACGCTGTACGAGGTGGGCGCCGGCAAGGTGCTGTCGGGACTGGCGCGGCGCATCAACCGCCACATCGCCACCGGCGCCGTCGGCACGCCAGCCGATGTCGAGGCGGCATTGGGGGCGCTCGCATAACCAACCGAGATTTGACCCCACCCCTGTGAAGGGTGTCCTCTTAGATCAGGAGACAAGACATGTTCGAATTGACCGGCCGCAAGGCGCTCGTCACAGGCGCATCGGGAGGCATCGGCGAGGCGATCGCCCGGGTGCTGCATGCGCAGGGCGCCATCGTCGGCCTGCACGGCACCCGCGTCGAAAAGCTGGAGACGCTGGCCGCTGAGCTCGGCGACCGGGTCAAGCTGTTCCCGGCGAACCTTTCCAATCGCGACGAGGTCAAGGCGCTTGGCCAGAAGGTCGAGGCCGATCTCGAAGGCGTCGACATTCTTGTCAACAACGCCGGCATCACCAAGGACGGGCTGTTCGTGCGCATGGCGGACGCCGATTGGGACACGGTGCTCGAGGTCAATCTGACCGCCGTCTTCCGGCTGACCCGCGAACTCACCCATCCGATGATGCGGCGCCGGCACGGCCGCATCATCAACATCACCTCTGTGGTTGGCGTCACCGGCAATCCCGGCCAGACCAATTACTGCGCCTCCAAGGCCGGCATGATCGGCTTTTCCAAGTCGCTGGCGCAGGAGATCGCCACCCGCAATATCACCGTCAACTGCGTCGCCCCGGGCTTCATCGAATCGGCGATGACCGACAAGCTCAACGACAAGCAGAAAGAGGCGATCATGGCGGCGATCCCGACACGGCGCATGGGCACCAGCGCCGAAGTCGCTTCCGCCGTCGCCTACCTCGCTTCCAACGAAGCTGCCTATGTCACCGGCCAGACCATTCATGTGAATGGCGGCATGGCGATGATTTGACAGTTGCGGGAAAACACCCGTTTTCGCCTTGGAGCCAGGCCGATTTTCGTGTAATGCGGCCCGCAACCCGGCGGTTCGGGCAAAAACCGGTCCGGTACCGTTGCGTTTCCGACAGGACCATCTTTCAGCTTGATTAGCGGCATTCTGCCCGCTAACGAAGACAGACAAACAAAAGACGAGGATGCCCAAATGAGTGACACCGCAGAGCGCGTCAAGAAGATCGTTATCGAGCACCTTGGCGTCGATGCCGATAAGGTGACGGAGCAGGCGAGCTTCATCGATGATCTGGGCGCGGACAGTCTCGACACGGTCGAACTCGTCATGGCGTTCGAAGAGGAATTCGGCGTCGAGATCCCGGACGATGCGGCCGAAACTATTCTGACTGTTGGCGATGCGGTGAAGTACATCGATAAGGCTTCGGCCTGACGCTATTTGCAGTCATCACCGAGGAGGACCTGCGATGAGGCGTGTCGTCGTCACGGGCCTTGGGCTGCTTTCGCCGTTCGGCGTGGGCTTCGAGCATGGCTGGAAGGAGCTTCTGACCGGCCGCAGCGCAGCCAAGCGCATCACCGAGTTCGAGGTGGAGGATCTTGCCTGCAAGGTCGCCCACGTCATTCCGCGCGGCAATGGTGAGAACGCCACCTTCAATCCCGAGGCCGTTCTCGAGCCGAAGGAACTGCGCAAGATCGGCGACTTCATCCTCTACGGGATCGCGGCTGCCGACGAGGCGCTGAAGGATTCGGGGTGGGCGCCGAAGTCGCATGAGGAGCAGTGCGCCACCGGCGTGCTGATCGGCTCCGGCATCGGCGGCATCGAAGGCATCGCCGAGAACGCGATGATCCTGAAGGAGCGCGGTCCACGCCGCATCAGCCCGTTCTTTATCCCCGGCCAAATCATCAATCTCGTATCCGGCCAGGTTTCGATCCGGCATGGGCTGAAAGGCCCCAACCATGCCGTCGTCACCGCTTGCTCCACCGGCGCGCACGCCATCGGCGATGCTGCCCGGCTGATCATGTGGGGCGATGCCGACGTGATGGTCGCAGGCGGCGCGGAAGCGCCGGTGACGCGGCTGTCGATCGCCGGTTTCGCCGCTTGCCGGGCGCTGTCGACCGACCGCAACGACGCTCCGGAAACGGCCTCGCGTCCCTATGACCGTGACCGCGACGGCTTCGTCATGGGCGAGGGTGCCGGCGTCGTCGTTCTGGAGGAGCTGGAACACGCCAAGGCGCGCGGCGGCAAGATCTATGCCGAGGTCACCGGTTACGGCCTGACCGGCGATGCCTACCACATCACCGCGCCGGCCGAAGATGGCGACGGCGCCTTCCGCTGCATGGTTGCGGCGCTGAACCGGGCCAAGCTGACGCCCGCGGACGTCGACTACATCAATGCGCACGGCACCTCCACCATGGCCGACACGATCGAGCTCGGCGCCGTCGAGCGGCTGGTCGGCAACGCCGCGTCGAAAATATCGATGTCGTCGACCAAGTCGTCGATAGGCCATCTTCTGGGCGCGGCGGGCGCCGCCGAGGCGATCTTTTCGATTCTCGCCATTCGCGACAACATCGCGCCGCCCACCATCAATCTCGACAACCCGGAACGCGAAACGGCGATCGACCTGGTGCCGCACAAGCCGCGCGCCCGCCAGATCGACGTGGCGCTGTCCAATTCCTTCGGCTTCGGCGGCACCAACGCCTCGCTGGTCTTCCAGCGCTACAATGGCTGACCGGTCCGCCGGCCGGCACGGTGGATGCGTGCCGTCAATTTTGCCATATTCGCCCCTACTCTGCCCAAGGGGATTCGTTGCAGGACCAAACGGTAGGGCGCCATGAACACGAATGCGGCGGACAACGGGGAATTCGGGCAACGGTCCACACCGTCGAGTCCGATCGTGCCTAAGACGGCCAGCGAGGCATTGCGGCCTGAAGCCGGCACGCCGCCGCCCAAGCGCTCGCGCGCCTCGCGAAGCCAGTTCGTTGTGTTCATGAACTTCGTCATCTCCTTGGTGATGCTGTTGGTTCTGGCGGCCGGTTTTGCATTGTATTTCGGCAAGCAGGAATTCAACGAGCCCGGCCCGTCTGCCAATGCCGACACCTTCCTGGTCAAGCCGAACACCGGCGTCCAGGAAATTGCAGAGCAGCTCGAGCGGCGCGGACTGATCAGCGACGCGCGCATCTTCCGCCTTGGCGTGCGTGCCTTTGGCAATGACTCGGCACTGAAGGCCGGCGAATACGAGATCAAGCCGCAGGCCTCCATGCGCGACATCATGGAGTTGCTGAAGAGCGGCAAGTCCGTGATGTATTCGCTGACCGTCCCCGAGGGACTGACGGTCGAGCAGGCGCTGCAGCGCATCGCCGATCAGGCAGCGCTCGACGGCGATATGCCGGCGACCATTCCACCCGAGGGCAGCCTTGCTACCGACACGCTGCGTTTCACCCGCGGCGCGACACGCCAGCAGATGGTCGACAAGCTTTTGGCGGATCAGAAGAAGCTGGTCGAGGACGTCTGGCAGCGACGCGCCCCCGATCTGCCTCTGGCCAATGTCGACGACTTCGTCATCCTGGCTTCGATCGTCGAGAAGGAAACGGGCAAGGGCGACGAACGCTCACGGGTCGCCGCCGTCTTTCTCAATCGGCTGGCCAAGGGCATGCGGCTGCAGTCCGATCCGACCATTATCTACGGCCTGTTCGGCGGCAAGGGCAAACCCGCGGACCGCCCGATCTACCAGTCGGACATTAAGAAGCCGACGCCCTACAACACTTATCTGATCAATGGCTTGCCGCCGACGCCGATCGCCAATCCCGGCCGCGCGGCGCTGGAGGCGGTGGCCAACCCGTCGAAGACCGACGACCTCTATTTCGTCGCCGACGGCACCGGCGGTCACGTCTTTGCCGCGACGCTTGCCGAGCACAACGAGAACGTCGCCCGCTACCGGGCGTTGCAGAAGAAGCTGGCCGATGAAGCCGCCAAAGCTGGTGCTGCCAAGGCCGACGCCGCCAAGGTGGAAGGTCAGACCGATGCGCCGGTGGACGGCGGCGATGATGTCGACGCGGGAGCGGCGGCGCAGTAGCGCCGGACGGTTCTGGGATCGTCCCTCCTATTCGTTTGACGGCAGGGACGTGCTGATTTTGTGATCAGGAGCCTCTTGCGTCCGATTCGGCGAGAAGGGCGCTCCGGCATTTTGAAGCGGCGCATGGTCTGGCCCGGAACCGCTTCCGGGGTCGTGCGCCAGGGGGAAGCAAGGGCATCATGAATTTGCAGAGCATGACCGGTTTTGCACGGGCCGTCGCCGAACATGACGGAACGTCGATCGCCTGGGAGGTCAAGTCGGTCAACGGCAAGAGTGTCGAGGTCAGACTGCGGCTGCCGCAGGGCCTCGAGCGGCTGGAGCCGGCCATCAGGCAGACAGTGCAAAAGCGCTTTGCGCGCGGCAATTTCCAGGCGACGCTGACCGTCGGCCGCGCCGCCGGCCAGCAGGCGCAGCCCGTGGTCAACGAGGACTTCCTGAGGGATCTGGCCGGGCTGGCCAAGCGGCTGCAGGAGCAGTTCGGCGCAGCGCCTGCGACAGCCGACGGGCTGCTTTCGCTCCGCGGCGTGCTAGACATCCCTGAAACCACCGAAACCGAAGAGGCGCGTGCGGCGCTCGACAACGCGATTCTCTCCGCGCTCGAAGTGGCGCTGGGCGGGCTGGAGCAAGCACGCCAGGGCGAGGGCGCCGCCCTGCGCTCGCTGCTGTCCGGCCATATCGACGCTATCGAGGCGCTGACGCTGCGCGCCGAGGCCGATCCGTCGCGCGAGCCGGCGGTGATCCGTGAACGGATTGCCGAGCAGGTTCGGCTGCTGATGGATGCTTCCGCCAATCTCGACGCCAGCCGGTTGCATTTGGAAGCGGCGTTCCTGGCTACCAAGGCCGACATCCGCGAGGAGATCGACCGACTGAACACGCATGTGGCGTCCGGTCGGGTGCTGCTGGCAGGCGGCGGCGCCATCGGCCGCAAGCTCGATTTTCTGGCGCAGGAATTCAACCGCGAATCGAATACGCTGTGTTCGAAGTCGAACGCCGCTGCGATCACCGCCATAGGGCTGGAGCTGAAGGCGGTCGTCGACCAGTTTCGCGAACAGGTCCAGAATCTGGAGTAGCCCTGATGGTCGCCAAGGAGCCTATGGTTGCCAGGGATTTGGGTTCCCGCATTCGCCGCCGGGGTTTGATGCTCGTGCTGTCGTCGCCGTCCGGCGCCGGCAAGTCGACGATCGCGCGCAATCTTCTGGAGAGCGATTCCAG
>NZ_JAMYLP010000083.1:0-27112 GCF_040318085.1 Mesorhizobium sp. M1322 | reverse complement strand
CGTCCGGCGTGTCGACCCCCCACGGCGCCGACAGCACGAACTCGGCGGCGCTGCGCATGCCCGCCTCCAGCGCCCGTAACTGCGCCAGCTTTTCGCGCCGGTCCAGCGGCGACCGCTGCAGCGCGACGAAGCGTTCGAGCGCTGAGCGGCGATAGGCATAGAGGCCGATGTGATGATAGAGCGGCCCCTCGCCCCAGGGTGCCGTGGCGCGGGTGAAGTAGAGCGCCCGCAGCCGTGTCTCCGCCAGCGGCGAGCCGACAATCTTGACGACATTCGGATTGGTTTTTTCCTCGTCGCGGACGATCTCGATGCCGAGCGTGGCGATGTCGACCGTCGCATCTTCGAAAGGCTTCAGCGCGGCATTGATGATGCTGGGGTCAATGGTCGGCAGGTCGCCTTGCACATTGACGATCGTTTCGACCTTGCGCCCGGGATCCAGCGTGGCCAGCGCCTCGAAGATGCGGTCTGAGCCCGATTCGTGGCCCACCCGCGTCATCACCGCCTCGAAACCGTGCGCGCGCACCGCTTCGGCCACGCTCTGGGTATCGGTGGCGACCACCACCCGGCCGAGCCCGGCCTCGGCGGCGCGGCGGGCGACATGGACGATCATCGGGACGCCGGCGATATCGGCCAGCGGCTTGCCAGGCAGGCGGGTCGAGGCCATGCGGGCCGGGATGAGAATGAGCGTGGACATCGGGTGATGAAGCGTCCGAAAAGAGGAAGGGAAAAGTGGCAAAAGGTCTCACTGGAAGCGCCCTTATAGGTGTTGCAACGCCAGAGCAAAAGACCTAGTTTCCGCCCGATTTGACCGCCTCGCGGGGTGGTTCACGATTACCGACGGACGGAGTGGACAGATCGGTCCGCCGGAAAAGGGAGCCTGGGGCGTATGGACTCTTTCGAAATCAACAAGCTGATCGGGGGCCTGCTCGGAACCGTGTTCGTCGTCTTCTCGGTCGGCATCATATCCGACGCGCTGTTCGCCTCCCCCGCACCGGAAAAACCCGGCTACGCTATCGAGGCGACCGAGGAGGAGCCTGCCGAGGGCGGCCCGGCAGCCCCCGCCGCAGAAGCCAAGCCGATCGCCGACCTCCTGGCCAACGCCAATGTCGAGGCAGGTGCGTCCGTGTTCAAGAAGTGCCAGGCCTGCCACACCGGCGAAAAAGGCGGACCGAACAAGGTCGGCCCTGATCTCTGGGATATCGTCGACCGTCCCATCGCCGAGCATGCGGGCTTCGCCTATTCGGCCGGGATGAAGGAGTTTTCCAAGGGCGGCGCCGAAAAGTGGACCTACGACAACCTCAATCACTTTCTCCTCTCGCCGAAGAAGCTCGTGAAGGGCACGGCGATGGGCTTCGCCGGCCTGCCCAAGGACGAGGACCGCGCCAATGTCATCGCCTATCTGCGCACGCTGTCGGACAGTCCGAAGCCGCTGCCGACGGCTGGCGCTTCAGCAGCCGCACCCGCCGAAGGCGCGGCGCCGGCCAAGCCGGCAGAGGGTACAGCGCCGGCCGAACCTGCGCCGGCTGCTCCTGCTCCTGCACCGGCTCCGGCTCCGGCCCAATAACGCAATTGTCATGGACATATTCTTAGAAAAGCCGGGTTCAGCCCGGCTTTTCTAATGGGAAAAGCACATGTGCGGCGACAAAGCCGGGCTGTCGCGGTTTTCATGAGCGTCAAATGATCTAGATTGTCCGCTTACAGCTATCGCGCAGAGGAGAAGGCATGACGGTTGGCCGAACGTTTCTCAGATCGATGCTGGTTGTGGCGGCTTTTGCCGGCGGCCTGCAGGCAGCCTTCGCGGACGAATGGCGCACCACCTCGTCGCTGATCGGCGAATCCAAATATGGCAATAACTTCCAGCACTACGACTACGTCAATCCGAACGCGCCGAAGGGCGGCACGCTGAATTCGGTGGCGCCCGGCACTTACGACAGCTTCAATCCCTATATCGTCCAGGGTTCCTTCGCCGCCGGCTTTGCCCCGTTCGGTGGCGGCCTGCTCTACGACACGCTGATGGAGCAAGCGACCGACGAGGGCAGCACCAGCCATCCGCTGATCGCCGACGCCTACAAACATCCGGACGACTATTCCTCGGTGACCTACCGTCTCGACCCGCGGGCGAAATGGCATGACGGCAAGCCAATCACCACCGACGACGTGATCTGGTCGTTCCAGGTGCTGAAGGCCAACAGCCCGATGTACAGCCGCTATTTCGAGAATGTCACCGATGCGATTGCGGTTTCCGACCGCGAAGTCGAGTTCCATTTCGACCAGAAGGGCAACCGGGAGCTGCCGAAAATCCTCGGCGATCTGGTCGTTTTGCCCAAGCACTGGTGGGAAGGCACCGACGCCAACGGCAAGAAGCGCGACATCACCAGACCGACGCAGGAGCCGCCGCTCGGTTCCGCCGCCTACAAGATCGCCAGCTTCAAGCCGGGTTCGGAAATCGTCTGGCAGCGCGTGCCCGACTACTGGGCCGCCAAGCTGCCGGTGAAGATCGGCCGCGAGAATTTCGACACCCAGCGTTTCACCTATATCCTCGATGAGAACGCGGCTTGGCAGGCGTTCACCAAGGGTGGGCTTGAGGACATCAACGCGGAAAACAGCTCCAGGCGCTGGTCGACGGCCTATGATTTCCCCGCGATCAAGGCAGGCGACGTCATCAAGAAGGAGTTCAAGACCGAATCGCCCGAGCCGATGCAGGGTTTCGTGCTTAATCTGCGGCGCCCGCAGTTTCAGGATCGACGCATACGAGAGGCGCTGACCAACGTACTCGATTTCGAAAGCATGAACCGTACGCTGTTCTTCGGTCTCAACACCCGTACAAGCAGCTACTTCCAAGGCACGGAACTGGCATCGAGCGGCCTGCCGCAAGGCAAGGAGTTGGAAATCCTTGAGCAGTATCGAGACAAGCTGCCGCCGGAGCTGTTCACAAAGGAGTTCAAACTCCCGGTCTACGATTCCCCGCAGGCCGAGCGCAAATACCTGAAGGCTGCGGTGGACCTCTTCGCTCAGGCCGGTTGGGTCATCAAGGGCGGCAAGATGGTCAACGCCGAGACCGGCCAACAGTTCAAACTGGAAATCCTTGGACGGGACCCGAGCGACGAGGTGATCGCTAATCCCTATGTCGACAGTTTGCGCAAGATTGGTATCGATGCCGCGCTTCGCATCGTCGACCCCAGCCAATATGTGAACCGCACCCGCAGCTTTGACTTCGACGTAGTGACGGGGATGTTCGGACAGTCGGATTCCCCCGGCAACGAGCAGCGCGATTTCTGGAGTTCAAAAGCCGCCGATGCACCTGGCTCCCGCAATCTGATGGGTATCAAGGACCCGGTCGTCGACGCGCTGGTCGATCGCGTCATCTTCGCGACCGACCGCGACGATCTGGTTGCCGCCACCCATGCGCTCGACCGGGTGCTGTTGTGGAGCTACTATGTCGTGCCGCAATGGCACAGACCGGTGATCTGGCTGGCCTACTGGAACAAGTTCGGCATCCCAGAGAAGCAGCCTGCCTATTCCGGCGTCGACACGAATTCCTGGTGGATCGATCCGGATAAGGAAAAGGCGCTGGCGGCAAAATACAAGAGTGGCAATTGATGGCGTCGCTCCCCCGCCGGGCCGCTCTGGCCCGCCGCGACTTTCTGGCCCTGGGCGCCGCGGCCACGGCGGCAGCGCTGCTGCCCGGCCGAGCCTTCCCCGCCATCCCGACCGGCGTCAAGCTGCACGGCCTGTCGGCCTTCGGCGACCTCAAATACTCCCCAGGCTTCACGCATTTCGCCTATGTCAATCCGGACGCCCCAAAGGGCGGCACCTTCAATTTTGCCCCACCCAACTGGGGCTATAATCAAAACCCGGAGACCTTCAACACGCTGAACTCCTTCACGGCAAAGGGCGATGCTCCGCCGCGCATGGGGATGTGCTTCGACGCGCTGATGGCGCGAGCGCTGGACGAGCCGGACGCCGTCTACGGGCTGCTCGCCGAGGGCGTGACCATTTCGGAAGACCGCAACAGTTTCGAGTTTTCGCTGCGGCCAGAAGCGCGCTTCCATGACGGCACGCCGCTGACCGCGCAAGACGCCGCCTTTACTTTCAAGCTCTTGAAGGACAAGGGCCATCCAAGCCTGTCGTTGCCCTTGAAGCATCTGGACGATGCAGTCGCCGTCGACGCGCGGACGCTACGCCTCGTGTTTTCCGGCAAACATTCTGCCCGTACGATGCTTAACGTCGTCGAGTTCCCGATCCTGTCGAAGGCCTTTTACGAAGCCAATCCTTTCGACTCCTCGCAATTGAGACCCGTGCTTGGTTCCGGTGCCTACAAGGTTGGACGCTGGTCGGCCGGGGCATGGATCGAATATGAGCGCGTGCCTGACTATTGGGGCCGCGATCTCCCGGTCAATCGCGGCCAGAACAATTTCGAACGCATCCGCATCGAGTTTTACCAGAACCGAACTGCCGGCTTCGAAGCTTTCAAGAAAGGCGAGATACTCTACAGGGAGGAAGCCACCTCGCGGGTCTGGGCGACGGCTTACGATTTTCCGGCGCTCACCGCCGGCAAGGTCATCAAGCGCGAATTCCCCAGCGAAAAGCTGCCCTCCATGCAGGCCACCGCCGTCAACCAGCGGCGCGAACAGTTTCGCGATGCGCGGGTGCGGCAGGCGATTGCGCTCTGCTTCGACTTCGAATGGACGCGGCGGAATTTCTTCTACAATTCCTATGAGCGATCGAGATCGTGCTTCGAGAAATCGGACTATCGCGCCGAAGGCATGCCGTCGCCGGAAGAGCTTGCCTTGCTGGAGCCGCTGCGCGACAAGCTGCCGGCGGAAGCCTTCGGCGAAGCGGTGGTGCAGCCGGCTTCCGACGGTTCCGGCCGCGACCGGAAATTACTTGGCCAGGCGGTGAAACTTCTCGCCGGTGCCGGCTGGAAGCGTTCGGGCGACTTCGTGGTCAACGACAAGGGCAAAAAACTTTCGGCCGAATTCATGGTCGACGACGATGTCTTCGTACAGGTCTATTCGCCCTGGGTCGCCAACATGAAGGCCGTCGGCATCGACGCGACGATCCGCCTAGTCGATTCGGCGCAGTATCAGCTGCGGCAGTCGACGTTCGATTTCGACCTGCTCTCGGCCGCTTTCAATTTTAGCGCCACCCCGACCCGCGACAATCTCGAGATCTTCTTCCACTCAAACGCGGCGACCGTGTCCGGCTCGCGCAATTTGCCGGGCATATCAAGCCCCGCCATCGATGCATTGATCGACGCGATCGGCGCCGCCAAGGACCGCGAAAGCCTGACTGTAGCGATGCGGGCGCTCGACCGGGCCTTGCGCGCGCGCCGCGATTGGATTCCAAGTTGGTTCCTGGCGAATCACCGAGTAGCCTATTGGGACATGTTCGGCTTTCCCGAGCAGAAGCCTGATTTCGGCTTTCCGGTCGAGGCGCTGTGGTGGTTCGACAAGGACAAGGCGGCAAAGATTGGCAAAGGGTGAATTTCTTGCAGGCGTCGGCGCCGCCCCTCACCTGCCTGCCGGCATCCTCTCCCCGTATAGTGACGGGGAGAGGGGCGCTTTCATCGATGGTTTTGCCAATCACAAGCGTTGTAGTAAAAGCGCCGAGACTACCGCCGGCCCCTTTCTCCCCGTCACTATACGGGGAGAAATGTCCGGCAGGACAATGAGGGGCAGCGCTGGCGTCGACAATTGGTCTGAAGCGGTGCTCCTCCTCAAGGAGGACAACGTCTGATGGGCGCCTATATCCTGCGCCGCATCCTGCTGATGATCCCGACCCTTTTCGGCATCATGGCGGTGTCCTTCGCCGTCATCCAGTTCGCGCCGGGCGGGCCGGTCGAGCAGGTCATCGCCAGGCTGACCAACCAGGGCGGCAGTGATCGTCTTGGCGGCGGCGGTGGTGACGCCGGCGGCAGCAATGTCGACGTGGCCGGCGACGTCGGTTCGAAATATCGCGGCGCGCAAGGGCTCGACCCCGAATTCATCGCCAAGCTGGAAAAGCAGTTCGGCTTCGACAAGCCACCGCTCGAGCGCTTCGGCATGATGCTGTGGAACTATATCCGGTTCGACTTCGGCGACAGCTATTTCCGTGACATCTCGGTGATCGAGCTGATCCTGGAGAAGATGCCGGTATCGATCTCGATCGGGCTGTGGATCACGCTGCTGTCCTACCTGATCTCGATCCCGCTCGGCATCCGCAAGGCCGTCAAGGACGGCTCGGCGTTCGACGTATGGACCAGCGGCGTCGTCATTGTCGGCTACGCCATTCCGGGCTTCCTGTTCGGCATCCTGCTGATGGTGCTGTTTGCCGGCGGATCGTTCTACGACTGGTTTCCGCTGCGCGGCATCACCTCCGACAATTGGGAGCAGCTGTCCTGGCCGGCGCGGATCGTCGACTATCTCTGGCACATGACCTTGCCGCTGACGGCGCTGGTGCTGTCGGCCTTCGCCACCACGACGCTGCTGACCAAGAATTCGTTCCTCGAGGAAATCCGGAAGCAGTATGTGGTGACCGCGCGCGCCAAGGGCCTGTCGGAACGGCAGGTTCTCTACGGACATGTCTTCCGCAACGCCATGCTGATCGTCGTCGCCGGCTTTCCGGGCGCCTTCATCTCGGCCTTCTTCACCGGCTCGCTGCTGATCGAGAACATCTTTTCACTCGACGGCCTTGGCCTGCTCGGTTTCAGGTCGGTGGTCGAGCGCGACTACCCGGTGGTGTTCGCCAATCTCTACATCTTCTCACTGCTTGGCCTGATCGTCGGGCTCCTGTCCGACCTGATCTATACCTGGGTCGACCCGCGCATCGACTTCGAGCGGAGAGACGTCTGATGGCCGGGGCCGCAGCCGAAACGGCGCCGGACCGGGTTGCCCGTCCCTGGCTGTCGCCGCTCAACCAGCGGCGCCTGCAGAATTTCAGGGCCAATCGGCGCGGCTATTGGTCGTTGTGGATATTCCTCGTGCTTTTCGTGCTGTCGCTGTTTTCCGAATGGATCGCCAACGACAAACCGGTCCTCGTTTCCTACAAGGGCGAGATCCTGTTTCCGGTCCTCGTCGCTTATCCCGAGGAGAAGTTCGGCGGCTTTTATGCGGTCACCGACTATCGCGACCCGGTCATCCAGGACGAGATCAATGCCCATGGCTGGATGATCTGGCCGCCGGTCCGCTACTCCTACCGGACCGTCAACAACGCCATCCCCGAGGCGGCGCCTACCAAGCCGTCCTGGCTCTATGATGCCAAGACACGTTGCAACCAGTATCCGCAAGGTGCCGCCGATCCCAATTGCGTCGTCGGCAACTGGAACTGGCTGGGCACCGACGACCAGGCACGCGACGTGCTGGCCCGCGTCATCTACGGTTTCAGGGTCTCGGTGCTGTTCGGCCTGATCCTCACCGCCGGTTCGGCGCTGATCGGCGTGACGGCCGGCGCATTGCAGGGCTATTTCGGCGGCTGGACCGACCTTCTGTTCCAGCGCTTCATAGAAATCTGGTCGGCGATCCCGGTGCTTTATCTGCTCCTCATCGTCGCCGCCATCCTGCCGCCCGGCTTCTTCATCCTGCTCGGGCTGATGCTGCTGTTCTCCTGGGTGGCGCTGGTCGGGGTGGTGCGGGCCGAGTTCCTGCGCGCCCGCAACTTCGAATATGTCAACGCGGCCCGCGCGCTCGGCGTGCCCAACGGCACCATCATGTTCCGGCATCTGTTGCCCAACGCCATGGTGGCGACGCTGACCTTCCTGCCCTTCCTGCTCAGCGGCTCGATCTCGACGCTGACCTCGCTCGACTACCTTGGCTTCGGCCTGCCGCCCGGCTCGGCCTCGCTGGGCGAGCTGCTGAAGCAGGCGCAGCGCAACCTCAACGCGCCATGGCTGGGTATTTCCGGCTTCGTCGTCATCTCGCTGATGCTCTCGCTGCTGGTCTTCGTCGGCGAGGCGACCCGCGCCGCCTTCGATCCGCGCAAGACGTTCAGATGAGCGAAGCCCCTCTCCTCTCCGTGCGCGATCTCAGCGTCGCCTTCGCGCAAGAGGGCCGCCAGTCGATGGCCGTCGACCACATCTCCTTCGACATCGCCAAGGGCGAGACGGTGGCGCTGGTCGGCGAATCCGGCTCCGGCAAGTCGGTCACGGCGCTGTCGGTACTGAAGCTGCTGCCCTATCCGGCCGCTAGCCATCCGTCGGGAAAGATCCTGTTCCAGGGCGCCGACCTGCTCGCCACCGACGAGAAGGCATTGCGCCGCGTGCGCGGCAACAAGATCACCATGATCTTCCAGGAGCCGATGACCTCGCTCAACCCGCTGCACACGATCGAGCAGCAGATCGTCGAGGTGCTGACGCTGCACCAGGGGCTGGGCGACCGCCAAGCCAAGGCGCGCACGCTGGAACTGCTCAACGAGGTCGGCATCCGCGAGCCGGAGAAGCGGCTCGACGCCTATCCGCACCAGCTTTCCGGCGGCCAGCGCCAGCGTGTCATGATCGCCATGGCGCTGGCCAACGAACCGGAACTGCTGATCGCTGACGAGCCGACGACGGCACTCGACGTGACCGTGCAGGCGCAGATCCTCGAACTGCTTGCGGAGTTGAAGAGCCGCAAGGGCATGTCGATGCTGTTCATCACCCATGATCTCGGCATCGTCAGAAAGATTGCCGACCGGGTCTGCGTGATGACCAAGGGCAAGATCGTCGAGACCGGGCCGACGAAAGAGATCTTTGCCAACCCGCAGCACACCTATACGCGGCATCTTTTGGCCGCCGAACCGAAGGGCAAGCCGCCCGCCGCCAACGCTGCCGCCAAGCCTGTAATGACCGGCCAGGACGTAAAAGTCTGGTTTCCGATCAAGAAAGGCTTTTTCCGGCGCACCGT
The DNA here is from genome assembly GCF_040318085.1 of Mesorhizobium sp. M1322. Taxonomy (NCBI): domain Bacteria; kingdom Pseudomonadati; phylum Pseudomonadota; class Alphaproteobacteria; order Hyphomicrobiales; family Phyllobacteriaceae; genus Mesorhizobium; species Mesorhizobium sp. M1322. The sequence continues at coordinate 18,254 of NZ_JAMYLP010000083.1, read as the reverse complement.
CGACAATGTGAAGGCGGTCGACGGCATCGACGTCACCGTGCGCGCCGGCCAGACGCTCGGCGTCGTCGGCGAATCCGGCTCGGGCAAGACGACGCTCGGCCTGGCGCTGGCCAGGATGATCTCGTCGACCGGGACCATTCAGTTCAACGGGCGTGACATCAACGAGCTGTCGTTTAACGCCATGCGGCCGCTGCGGCGCGAGCTGCAGATCGTCTTCCAGGATCCGTTCGGGTCGTTGAGCCCGCGCATGTCGGTCTCCGAGATCATCGAGGAAGGATTGAAGATCCACGAGCCGAAGCTGTCGCCCGATGAGCGCGACAAGCGCATCGTCGATGTGCTTGGGGAAGTCGGGCTCGATCCCGCCACGCGCAATCGCTATCCGCACGAATTTTCCGGCGGCCAGCGCCAGCGTATCGCCATCGCCCGCGCCATGGTGCTCAACCCGCGCTTCGTCATGCTGGACGAGCCGACCTCGGCGCTCGACATGAGCGTGCAGGCCCAGGTGGTCGATCTTCTGCGCAGCCTGCAGGCGAAGCACGACCTCGCCTATCTGTTCATCAGCCACGATCTGAAGGTCATCCGCGCGCTTGCCAACGACGTCATCGTCATGCGCAATGGCAGGATCGTCGAGGCCGGCCCATCCGAACAGATTTTCGAACGGCCGCAGACCGACTATACCAAGGCGCTGATCTCGGCCGCATTCAGGATCGAAACGGCGCCGGTCGGCATCGTCAGCGAGTAGGCTGTACCGCATAAAGGAAATAGAATCCGCCATGGAAAAAGGCCGTATCCTGCTTGCCCTGACCGGTATCCATCCAGGCCGTTGGCGCGAACTGTTGTCGGCCGAACGCGAAGTGGTGCTCGAGCCGGACGGCGCCAACGATCCTTCGATCACCTACGCGGTGGTTTGGAAGCAGCGGCCGAACCTTCTGTCGTCGCTGCCCAATCTGCGCGCTGTCTTTTCGATCGGCGCCGGTGTCGACCACATCTTCGCCGATCCCACTTTGCCCGACGTGCCGATCGTCAAGGTCGTCGCCGACAATTTGACCCAATACATGACCGAATATATCGTCTGGCGGGTGCTCGATCACCATCGCCAGGGCATGCTCTACCGGTCGCAGCAGCAAAAGAAGATCTGGCACGAGCCGCCGCAGCGGCCGGCCGGCGACATCTCCGTCGGCATCATGGGGCTCGGCACGCTTGGCCGCGCGGCGGCGTCGGTGCTTTTGTCGCTCGGCTTTGCGGTCAATGGCTGGTCGCGCAGCGAGCGGCCGATGATCGGTGTTTCGACCTATGCCGGCGAGGCCGGATTGATCCCCTTTCTCAACGCCACTGACATCCTAGTGGTGCTATTGCCGCTTACGCCGCAGACGCAAGGCATCATCAATTACGGCGTGCTGAAGGAGTTGAGGAAACGCAACGGCCTCGGCGGCTCAGTGCTGATCAACGCCGGGCGCGGCAAGTTGCAGAAGGACGCCGACATTCTGCGTGCGCTGGAGGACGGCACACTCAAGGAAGCGAGCCTCGACGTGTTCGAGGTCGAGCCGCTGCCGAAGACCAGCCGGCTGTGGAGCCACCCGAAAGTGTTCGTGACGCCGCATGCAGCGGCGACCTCCGATCCCGTGCATCTGGTGCCGATCATGCTGCGCCAGATGGCCGCCTTCGAGCGCGGCGAGAAGCTCGAGAATGTCGTGGATCGCAACGCGGGATATTAACCCGGCTTGCCACATTCGCGGCGGGCGATCGACCGGTTCATGGCATCGATCCGGCCGCTTGCCTGTTCGATGTCGCGCTGGGCCTTGGAACGGACGTCCGGCGTGAACGGGCCGAGGCCCACCCCGGGATCGGTGAAGGACGGCTTGGCGTCCCGTGGAAGGCGGTATTGCTGCGCCAGCCGGTTTCGTTGCGCCAGCAATTGATTGCAAGGCACGCTATCATATTGCAGCGAGGACTGGACGTTCGCGTCCTGTCGCTCGGCAATCGAGGTGCCGACGCAGCCGGCTATTGCCAGGCAAGATACCAAGGCCACCAAGTTCCAGCGCATGCAACGTCCTCCGTGTCGATGTCCTGCCCTTTCGGGCATGCGAATGGGACTTTTTTCGCAGCCGCCGCCACGTGTGGAGCAGGTGAACGAAAAAGGGCGCCGGACGAGGCCTGATGCGATTCATGACAGAGGTCCCGCCGGCAGTTGCCTGTATGCCGAGTCAGCAGTCACTTGCAACAGGCTTCCCGCGCCGGAATTAGCAACTATCTTGGAGCCATGCGCGCCAGCGACCTGCTTCACCCCCGGCCCGAGGGCCTCTACTGCCCACCCGGCGATTTTTTCATCGACCCGGTGCGGTCGGTCGACCGGGCGCTGATCACGCACGGCCATTCCGACCATGCCCGTTCCGGCCACCGCTCGGTGCTGGCCACACAACAGACGCTTGACATTATGGGGCTGCGCTACGGCGAGGGCTTTGCCGGGACGACGCAAGCGGCAGCGCTTGGCGAGGCGATTGCGCTGAACGGCGTCACGGTAACCTTCCATCCGGCCGGCCATGTGCTGGGCTCGGCGCAGATCGAGGTCGTGCATCAGGGCTCATGCATCGTCGCTTCGGGCGACTACAAGCGCCAGCGGGACGCGACTTGCGAGCCGTTCGAACCCATCAAATGCGACGTGTTCATCACCGAGGCGACCTTCGGCCTGCCGGTGTTCCGTCATCCGCCCGATACCGAAGAGATCGCCCGCCTGCTGAAATCGACGGCGCAGTTTCCCGAACGCGCGCATCTGGTCGGCGCCTATGCGCTCGGCAAGGCGCAGCGCGTCATGCGGTTGCTGCGCGACGCCGGTTACGACAAGCCAATCTATATCCACGGCGCGCTGGCCAAGCTCAGCGGCTATTATCAGAGCCAGGGCATCGACCTTGGGACGCTGGAGCCGGCGACCGTCGAGAGCGGTGGCAGGGACGACTTCGCCGGCGCCATTGTCGTCGGCCCGCCCTCGGCCTTCGCCGACCGCTGGGCACGACGTTTTCCCGATCCGATCTCGTGCTTTGCGTCCGGCTGGATGCGCATCCGCCAGCGCGCCAAGCAGGGCGGCGTCGAACTGCCGCTGATCATTTCCGACCACGCCGACTGGGACGAGCTGACCGCCACGATCACGGAGACGGGCGCGGAAGAAATCTGGGTGACGCATGGCCGCGAGGAGGCCCTGGTGCGCTGGTGCGAACTCGAAGGCATCGCCGCCAGGCCGCTGCATCTCGTCGGCTACGAGGACGAGGGCGATTGAGGATGGAGCCAGCAACCGCCGGTTTAGCGCTCTACGGCGCCCCCCTCTGTCCTGCCGGACATCTCCCCCACTTGGGGGGAGATCGGATGTCGCGCCGGCTTTCGCCAATCACTGAGGTTGTAGGACGGGCGGCAAGAACGAAACTGCCAATCTCCCCCCTCGTGGGGGAGATGTCCGGCAGGACAGAGGGGGGCGCGACAGAACGCAACGTTGGCCGACTGGCACGGTTCTCACTCTCATGAACCGCTTTGCCGAGCTCCTCGATCGCCTCGTTCTGACGCCGTCGCGCAACGGCAAGCTGACGCTGCTGAGCGATTATTTCCGCAGCGTCGAGGATCCGGATCGCGGCCTGGCGCTGGCCGCCATCACCGGCGACCTGACCATCGCGGCGGTCAAGCCGGCGATGCTGCGCATGCTGGTCATGGAGCGTATGGACCCGGTGCTGTTCGGCTATTCCTACGACTATGTCGGCGATCTGGCCGAGACGGTGTCGCTGGTCTGGCCGCAATCGCCCGCGGATATCGCCAACCATGAGCCGACGCTCGCCGAGGTCGTCGCAAAGCTGCAGGCGGCGAGCCGTTCCGACGGGCCGAAGGTGCTGGCCAGACTGCTCGACAGCGCCAGCATCTCGGCGCGCTTCGCCATTATAAAGCTCGTCACCGGCGGCCTGCGTATCGGCGTCTCGGCGCGGCTGGCCAAGCAGGCGTTGGCCGATCTCGGCAAGGTCGACATAGCCGAGATCGAAGAACTCTGGCATGGGCTGACGCCGCCCTATGCCGAGTTGTTCGCCTGGCTGGAAGGGAAGGCAGAAAAGCCCAAGAAGACGGCGCTGGCGCTGTTCCGGCCGGTGATGCTGTCGAACCCGATCGGTGACGGCGATCTCGAAAAGCTTGACCCGGCCGACTACGCCGCCGAGTGGAAATGGGACGGCATCCGCGTTCAGGCAGTCTCGGAAGGCGGCATTCGCCGGCTCTATTCGCGCACCGGCGACGACGTCTCCGGGGCCTTTCCGGACCTCGCTGAGGCGATGGATTTTTCCGCCGCCCTCGACGGCGAGCTTCTGGTCGGCGATCCCCGGCAGGCGACCGGCACCTTCTCGGACCTGCAGCAGCGGCTGAACCGCAAGAGCGTGACACCGAAGATCCAGCAGCAATACCCGGCGTTCATGCGCTGCTACGACGTGCTTCAGATCGGCGACGAGGACTTGCGCGCGCGCTCTTTCCGCGAACGGCGCGGCCGCCTCGAAGCCTTCGTGCAGATGCTCGATCCGAGCCGCTTCGATCTGTCGCCGCTGGTCGAATTCACCGACTGGCAGGCGTTGGAGGAATTGCGCCGCAAGCCGCTGCATCCGGTCATCGAAGGCGTAATGCTGAAGCGGTGGGATTCGCCCTATCTCACCGGTCGGCCGAAAGGTCCATGGTTCAAATGGAAGCGCGATCCGCACACGGTCGACGCCGTGCTGATGTATGCCCAGCGCGGCCATGGCAAGCGTTCGAGCTTTTATTCCGATTACACGTTCGGCGTCTGGTCCGGTCCGGAAGGGTCGGAGGAATTGGTGCCGGTGGGGAAAGCCTATTTCGGCTTCACCGACGAGGAACTGAGGCAGATCGACAAATATGTCCGCGACAACACGATCGAGCGTTTCGGCCCGGTCCGCTCGGTACGGGCCGACCGCAGACAAGGCCTCGTGCTGGAGGTGGCGTTCGAAGGGCTCAACCGCTCGACACGGCACAAATCCGGCGTCGCGATGCGCTTTCCGCGGATTTCACGGCTGCGCTGGGACAAGCCGACGGCCGAAGCCGACCGCATCGAGACGCTGCAGGCGCTGCTCGACAATTAGACTTTTGCTTTGAGCATCGGATTTTCCCAAAACCGGTTTCCACCTCGGGTCAAGCCCGTGGGCATGCTTTGGTCCGATGCTCTACGGAATAATCGAGACGCGGATCTCGTAGATGTCGACCGACTTGCCCTGCTTGTCGAAGTCGGAATTGATGGCGATGGTGCCGGCAGCACCCGGACGTTTGTCGGGAAAGCGCACGTCGAACAGATATTCGTTGCGCTCGTAGCCAACCGCGTAGCGCTTGCGGCCGCAGTCGCCGAGTTCGCCGAAATTGCAGTCGACTGAAATCTGCGTCTCCTGGCCCTCCTCGGAGCGAGCGATGATGTCGAACGTGGCGTGCTTGCCGGCGAGTTTTTCCAGCACGCCTTGCCCGACGTCGAAGCTGATCGCCGAGCCGGAGGCGCCCGACCGGATGCGCAGGAAGGAACCGCTGTCGTCCTGCATGACTTCGGCCTTGGCATCCGAAGGCGCACTGACAAGCGTCGGGTCGCTCGGCGAAAACACATTGATCCAGTCGCGCTCCACATCGCCGGGAGCCAGCGGCGAGGCCGTGTCGCCTGGTGGCGTGAAATCATCGTCTTCCACCGTCGGTGGCGTTTGCGGCGGGGCCGTGTCGAGTTCGTCCGCTGACTTGAAGACGCCGGTCTGCGCAGCGAAATAGAGGCCGATACCGACAGCTGCGAGCAGCGTCACGCCGAGGAAGATCGCGGTGAGAGGCAGGCGGGGGCCTCTCACCCGCCTGTCGTCGCGGTCGGGCATCACCTCTGCGTCGCCGTCTCCGGTCGCTGGAGGGGACGACATGTCGATCTCCGGCACACCGGGAAAAACCGCTTCGGGCATGATATCGGGAACGACCGGCAAGACGCGCGAGCGCGGCGCGTCCGATGCAGGGGGCACGTCGGAAGCGGGGGGCGCCTCGGAAGCAGGAGCCTTCGCCGGACCGTCGACAACGACGTCAGGCGGGGACGCGGATTCAGCATCTGCGGCGGCGTCCGGTTCGGCTTCGGCCTCGAGTTCGGCTTCGGCTTCGGGTTCGCTATCAGCCGGCTGCTTCACCGCCGGTGCGTCGTCATCGATCGGCCGGCCGACGCCGGAAACCGCCGGCAGGAACTCGGATTCGATTTCGGTTATCTTGGCCTGCACCGCCTTGCGGCGCTTGATGGCGACTTCCACCGTCACGCCCGGGTTGGCCTCCAGGGCACGGTCAAGTGCGGCGAAGGCCGATCGGTAGACCCGCTCGCGAAACGCGCGGTCTTCGGCATTGCCTTTCTCGAAGGCATTGCGGATCGCTTTTTCGATCGCGTCCAAGCGGGACCCCTCTGCACGTACGGTCACATAGTCATGATCGTTAGCCGTAGGCGATCAATCAATCAACGGGCCAGCGGCCGCATTCTGCCTTGGCGATGCATCCAAAGCCCATTTCGGCGGTTTCGATAAAGGAATCAACATTTTTCGCCGACTTGCGATGCCGCGCCAACGCGACCTCGCGCAACCTGCCGGCGCGGCATCGCGCAGCCACATGGCGGGATCCGTGCTGCGGCCGCTTATAGGCCGGGCATGAGCCCGCACGAAATGCCAAGTCCCATCTTGAATTTGTGGCGGGTTGCGTCTATCACCCAACGCATCTTGGAAGCCTTGGTTTCCCGGGCCGCTTTAGCTCAGTTGGTAGAGCACATCATTCGTAATGATGGGGTCAGGTGTTCGAGTCACCTAAGCGGCACCAAGCTTTCCATGTCCGACTCGGAGACATGGGTAACAGATTGTACCTAAGACATAGGTGACAACCTCGTGCCGAACGGGTTGTCGATTGGTTGCAATGTCCTCTGTTCCAGGTCGATGTATCCGAGATCATAGTGCATGAAGCTCAAGAGCCAAATGCCGTCGTCGACCTCGGTGATGCCGAGCCTTTGTCCGGCGAGCACGGTGGAGACGTTGATCTTCTTCCTGTGCATGCAGATGCGGCCGCAGGCGGTGACGAGAACGTCGCGATCGTGGAAGGGGTATTCAACCTCCGGCAGGCCTTCATAGGCTCTTGAAGCGGGCGTGTAGAGTTCGGCCGGCGCCTTCATGGCGAGCGCTTCGTGCGGTCTTTCCTCATTGAACTCGTTGACGAAAGCCTCGAACCTCGCCTGCTGCTGCAGGATGTTTGAGCCCGGCGGCCGGGTCGTTTCCTTCTTCAGCGTCAGATGCATGCGCTCGTGACGGCCGTTCTGCTGGGGGTGGCCGGGCCGGATGCGCTCAATGGCGATGCCGAGCCTGAGCCAGAAGACCGACAGCCTGGACAGGTTGTAGAGGCCGTTGGGCGAAGCGAAGGGCAGGCCGTTGTCGCTCCTGATGGCGGCAGGCAGGCCGCGTTCCCTGAACAGGCGGATGAAGGCCTCGATGACCGGTCCTTCCTTCGTCGATTCGAGCGCTTCGCAGGCGAGCAGGTAGCGCGAGGCCTGGTCGGTGACCGTCAGGGGGTAACAGTAACGACCATCGCCCAGCCGGAACTCGCCTTTGAAGTCCGTGCACCACAACGCGTTGGGGACTGAAGCCTGTGACAGTTGCGTGCCCTCGGCCGTGAAGCGCCGCCGCGGACGGGCGCGCTTAACGAGGCCGTGACGATCGAGCACGGCATGCACCGTGCTCTTCGAGGGTATGCGGACATCGCCGGCGAGCCTCCTGATCAGGAGCTCCCTGATCTTCCTGGCGCCCCAGTGCGGCTTGTCCTTCTTGGTTGCCACGATCGTCCGCTCGATCTGATCGGGCAACTGATTGGCGTAGCGCACCGGCCGCCGCGAGCGGTCGGTGAGCGCCTCCAGGCCATCATCCTTGTAGCGGTTGAAGATCTTGTAGCCGGTCTTGCGCGAAATCCCGAACTCCCGGCACACATCGCTCATGCCTTCGCCGTCCAGAAGACGGGCCACGAAACGTAGACGTTCCTCCATCACCGAACACTCTCTCCACGGCATCAACACCTCCGGCCAAAAAGCCAAAAGTGTTACCCATGTGTCCGGTACAAAACGTCACCTATGTCTCAGGTCGGGCACCAAGGGGTTGCGAGCCCAAAGCGCTCCTCACCACACCCGCAAATTCGAGATCAGGACACATTTCGAGACACAAAGCCGAGCGTCGGTGGTGCGTGGGGCGGCCAATGGGAGGTCTCGAACGTTCGCAACTGCCTTACATCGAAAAGTAGAACGGCCCTGCCACTCTAGCTTCGCGTCCCCCCAGTTCCGCACTGCAGTCGGACTTGATGTTCGAATTGCCGCTCATCTTGATCGTGTCGGCAACGATGCGCAGGCAGCTGCTGCTAGTTCCGTTGTTACCATTGTAGGTCAGGTCGCCATAGGGGAAGTATAGGACGCCGTTCAGATCAGTGGCGCCATTCCCATTGAACAGGTGGGACGATGTGTTCGCTCGTGCCGACATCATCAGCATGCCGGCATAGTCGCCGGTCTGCGGCGCGCTCAATGACAGCGAGCCGTTGCCGTTCACTGTTATACCGCCATCAGCCATGAAGATGGTCACACCGGCGCCGGTCACTGTGCCTTTGACGGAAAGAGAACCTTCGACATAATAGAGGCCCGGCTCCAGGGTTTTGTCGCCGCTCAGATCGAGATTTCGATACCGCCCTGGACTGACTGTCAAGTCGCCAGCTTTCGGATTAGGATACAAGATTGGTGGTACCGGTTCCACCAGGTTACCCCATGGGTCAGGCAGTCGCCACGCATTGACGCGATTTTGCTGACAACCGGTGATCAGTCCGCTGGTCGCCACTATTCCGCCAGATGATTGAATGCAGTCCGCCTCAAGGGACGCGTCGCCGCCAACATAGATGGAATCCGGAGCCGACGAATTGGAAGCGATAACGCAGCCATCCATGATGACTGTGGTGCTCCCGGCCGCCTCGAAGGCGCGCGGCGCGGCCCGGTTGAGGGCATAGACGCACGCAGTATCACCATTGTTGGACGTTATGCGGGACCGGACGAGAATGTTGGTGGATGACGGTCCATCGCCGCCGATTGAGCGCGGAATAAGATAAGTGTAGTTGAGGCTGGATTCAGTCCTGAGGCTCTGGCTTCCGTCGTTTTCCGTCACCATACCGTGATAGACGAGCGACGGCATGTTATCCGCTCTTGCATCGACCGATGCCAAGTTGGCTTTGAGGAGCTTGTCGCCAAGCGCCTGTAGCTCACCGTCGCTCAGGCCCGAGTTGACCTTAACGGCGATCTCCATGCTTGCTGCATCCAGAGCCGATTGAAGCCTGCTCCGCTCGCGGTTCATGTTCGCGAGATCCACCGCGGTGCCGACTGCTGCAATCATAGGAAGCAGCATGACAACGAGACCGGTCGCAAAGTTACCGCGGCTGTCTCGAAAGAACCGTTTCACAAGCAGAATTTGGTGCATCATGCCGGCAAAATGCATCCCTGGGGCAAAGATGTTGTTTCATTGATCACTAAACTCTTAAGTAGGACGGAATTCATCCTCATAGAAAAGCTGCCGGACGGTCAAACCGCTGTCCGCCGTTCCGTGGCTCCAGAACCGATCGAGCCAGGCTTTCTACAATTTTTCACGTTGAACCCCGCGGCGGTCTGCAAGCCACTGCAATTCGTTGGATCCGGCGACGGTTCCAACGCTGCTACGGCTTGTTCATCAGTGCGAGGTTGGCATCAACCACTGAGGTATCGGTCATTCCTGCCTTGGCCTCCAGAAGCAATTCGCGGGCTTTTTTCTTGTTGCCGCGCAACAATTGCGAATACCCCATATTGTTGACGATGTGGGCCCTGCGGCCGGCAACCACAACAAGCTGATCGTAAGCGCGGTCGGCAAAGTCGAAGCGGCCGAGCTGGTCGTAGGAGGCGGCAAGTCCCAGCCATGCCTCGGCATTGTCGGACCGAAGTTCCACCGCCTTGCGGAAGTGCTTTTCCGCCAGCCCATAATTGGCTTCGCGGAACTGCGTCTTGCCAGATACGAGATCAGCCCCGCTGATGTCGGTCGTCGCCGGGGCGATCGACGTGGTCTCGGTGACGTCGACGCTGCTCGTCGTGCATCCCGCCACAATCGTCACGACTGCGAACGCAGCCAAGGCGGCGAATTTCGATTGCCCCATAACCTGCCCCATCCGGCCGCTTGGCGGGCCGTCTAATCAAGCACCATAGCGGGTTCCGCTTAAGCTTCGGTGGCGGCTTTCGAGCAAATATTAGGAAAGCCGAACATTTTGGATTAACTATCGACTGGAGCGGGTCAGTCGCCTGCCGTCATTTTCACGATGATCGGGATGATGGCGATCATCAGCACGACTGGCAGGATGCAGATCGTAACCGGCACCGACATCTTTGCCGGCAGCGCGTGCGCCTTTTCCTCAGCTATCGACATGCGCTTGTGACGCATTTCGTCCGAATAAACCCGAAGCGCGCCCGAAAGGCTGGTGCCAAGCTCCTTCGATTGCTGAAGCAGCGTGGCGAAGGAGCGTACCTCGTCGAGGCTCAGGCGATCAGCCAACGATTTCAGCGCATCGTCAAGGCTGCGCCCTGCCCTGAGTTCGAGCGAGACAAGCTGAAGGTTCTGGCTGAGCGAGGGATAAGTGATGAAGAGCTCCTTCGACACCCGCTCGATCCCGGCCTCCAGGCTCATGCCGGCGTCCGCGCAGACGATCATCAGGTCCATGAAATCGGGAAAGCCATTGCGGTATTCCCGCATTTTCGTGCGGACCTGCAAGGTCAATACAAGACCCGGCAGAAAATAACCGGCGCCACCGGACATGATGATGAAAGTCCAGCGGCTCGGAACTGCCGATCCACCGCCAAACCAGCGGACGACCAGAAACGCAACAACGGCTCCAGCCAGGAGGCCGACAAAGCGGATGACAAAAAACCTACCGACCGCGCCGGGATCCATGTGACCAGCCTGGATGAGTTTCATCCGCAGCCGCGCAACGTTTTCCGGATCGCTTTTGGCGTAGAATTCATGGGCGGTTTTCATCGCCTTGTCCCGGACGGCGCTGGCGTTCCGTTTCGGCGCGGCGGTCGGCTTGGGTGCCTCCGCAACCTCGGTGACTTCGACCTTGAGCCGGCGCTTCAAGTCGCCGCGTCCTCCACGCGCGATACTCCACTGCCAGAGGATCGCTCCTCCTCCCACGGCGAGCAGCAAAAGCGCCACCGGCGCCAGCGACGTCGGGCGAAGGGAGGCAAGGAGGCCGATCAGGGATTCCATGTCAGAATTTGAAGTTCGACATCTTGAACATCATGGCGTTGCCCAGCATTAGCCATAAGATCGAACCGCCCAACAGATACCAAGTCATCGGCTCGCCCCAGACGCTCTCGTAGAATTGCGGCATCATGACCATGATGCCGACCATCAGCAGCGCCGGTACGGCGGTCAGGATGTAGGCCGACATGCGGCCCTCGGTCGAGATTGCTCGCACTTTGCGCCGCAGCTTTCCGCGCTCGCGGATGACCGACGACAGACCATCCAGGATTTCGCGCAGATTGCCGCCTGAGCTGCTCTGGATCGACACAGCGGTGACGAACAGCGGCAGGTCCTCGTGTCCGACGCGCTCGAACAGCGAATGCAGCGCGGAAACCAGGTCGGAGCCATAGGTCACTTCGTCGGCGATCACGCCGAATTCGGTGCCGATCGGATCGGCCATTTCACGCGCCACCATCGAGATCGCCACCGGAACCGGATGCCCTGCCTTGAGGCTTCGCGTGATGAGTTCCAGAGCTTCTGGAAGCTGCATTCCGAACATCTTGTGCCGCCGCTTGCGCAGGAACCGCAGGGTCATGATCGGCAAGACCAAACACATGACCGGAAGCACTGCCAGTGCAATGATCAGCGGCAGGCCGTAGGAAATCGCAAACAGGCAGATGCCAAGCGCCAGACCCGTCGTGATCAGCAGAAATTTCGGCAGTGGTAGGACCATGCCGGACTGGATCCGCAGCTCCCGAATCCGGTCGAGCGAAAGCATCGAAGCACCGCCTTCCATCCCACGCTCTTTGCGCAGTTGGATCAGCACCTGCTCTTGGCTGAGCTTTTTCTCCTGCAGCTTCATTCGCCGATTGATCGCCATGCGGCGATCCCGGTGCCCGGCGTAAAGCAGGTAAAACGCTTCGGCGATCATGATGCCGGTCAGACCGGCGCCGGCATAAATCACATAGATGGCGCTGAATCCCTCGAGCATTGATTATTCCTGCTGTCTGCCGGGCTCGAAATATCGCCCAGGAAATTCGATGCCCATCGCCTTCAGGTCTTCGAGGAAGCGCGGGCGCAGGCCCGTCGCCTCGAAGTGGCCAAGGATCGTCCCGTCCGCCTCCATGCCGGTGCGCACGAAGCGAAATATCTCCTGCATCTGGATCACGTCGCCTTCCATCCCGGTCACTTCGGCGACGCTCGTGACCTTGCGCTTACCGTCGGAGAGCCGGGTAAGCTGCACGATGATGTCGAGCGCGCTTGCGATCTGGCTGCGGATCGACTGCACAGTCATCGGCATTCCGGTCATGCCGAGCATCTGTTCGAGACGGGAAATCGCGTCGCGCGGCGTGTTGGCATGAATGGTCGCCATCGAGCCTTCGTGGCCGGTGTTCATCGCCTGAAGCATGTCGAAGGCTTCCTCGCCGCGGCACTCGCCGAGTATGACGCGGTCCGGCCGCATGCGCAGCGCGTTTTTGACCAGATCGCGCTGCTTGAGTTCGCCGTGACCTTCGATATTGGCCGGCCTCGTCTCCATGCGCGCCACATGCGGCTGCTGCAATTGCAGTTCGGCCGCGTCTTCGATGGTGATCAGGCGCTCGTCTTCGGGGATGAAGGCCGACAGCGCGTTCAGCATCGTCGTCTTGCCGGTGCCGGTGCCGCCGGAAATAATCGTCGTCTTGCGGGCATGGACTGCGGCGGCAAGGACTTCGGCCATGTTCTGCGTGACCGCACCGAATTCAACGAGCTTATGCAGACCGAGCTTATTCTTGGAGAATTTGCGGATGGATACCAGCGGCCCGTCGACACCGACCGGTCGGATGGCGGCATTGAAGCGTGAGCCGTCGAGCATGCGCGCGTCGACCATCGGCTGGGATTCATCGACGCGGCGGCCGACGGCCGCAACGATCTTGTTGATGATGCGTATGAGGTGAGCTTCGTCCTTGAACGGAATATGCACCTGCTCGAGCTTGCCATGCCGCTCGACGAAGCAACTGCGATGGCCGTTGATCAGGATGTCGTTGATGGCTGGGTCTTTCAGCAACGGCTCGAGCGGGCCGAGGCCGACCATTTCATCGACAATGTCATCCACCAGCGCGTCGAGTTCGACGACATTGACCGCAAGCCGTTCGCCGCGCGTCTTTTCGGAGACGAAATCATGCACCTGCCGCCGCATCTCGTCGCGCGGCAGGCGCTCGAGCGCTACGAGGTTGATCTCTTCGATCAGCATGCGGTGAATGCGCATTCTGGCGTCGAGGACCTTCGTGGGCTTTGCCGGTCCCACCTCGGGTTTCGGCGGGGCCGGCTTGCGTGTCGTCGGGATGACGACCGGCCGATGCTGGATTGGCGCCTGCTCCTGCCGGCTTTCCGGCGTGGCATCGCGTTTCTGGAGCGTCGAAAATCGGCTGATCACCCGGCCCTCCTCAAAAGACTTTTGCCGAGCCCGAACAGTGAATGCTTTTTCCGCGTTTCCGCCACGACTTCATCAGGCAGGACTATTCGCCTGAGATCGTTGACGACATTCGCGTTGGGGTCGATCTCGTGCAGCGGAACGCCGCGATCGACTGCCTCGCGCACCAGCTTGTAATTGTTCGAGATGCCGCCGACGAAATGCTCGCCGAAGAATGCCTGGACGTCGGCCCGCTTGATGCCGCTTTCGAATAGGCGTTGTTCGAAGCGGTTGACGATGACGTTTGGCTTCACCTCCTTGCCCACCGTCTCATAAACGGCCTGGATCAGCCGCTGCGTATGGCGCAGGCACGGCACGGTCATTTCGGCGACGATGTAGAGCTTGTTTGAGCCCAGCAGCACGGTCTCCGTCCAGGGAAACCACGTGCGCGGCATGTCGATGACGACATTGTCGAAATAGGCGGAGACGAGGTCCAGCATGCGGACAACCACGTCGGCGTTGAACGTGCGCATCTCCGCTGGCCGCGCAGGCGCAGCCAGCACGCAGAGACCGCTCGCATGTTTCGAGAGCATCACGTCAAGAAGCTGGCGGTCAAGGCGTTCCGGCTGATTCTCGATTTCGTTGATGTCGAAGCGTGGCTCGAGGTCGAGATATTCGGCGCATGAGCCTTGCTGGAAATTGAGATCGACTACGCAGGTCGACGATCCGCGCGTTACCGAATGGTGGAGCTGGAACGCGGTTTGCAGCGTCAGCGTGGTGGTGCCTACCCCCCCGGCGGCGGGCATGAACGTGTAGATTTGCGACTCGGTGTTCTCTTCGCGCCCCGGTCCCTCAAGCGCGCGAACGCAGGAGCGAACAAGATCGGCGGTGGTCAGCGGCTTGACCAGAAAATCGGCGACCTGAAGCTGAACCAGGATGCGCGCGGCGGACGCATTGAATTCCTGAGTCACAACGATGATTGCAGCGCGCCTCTCGAGCCGCCGCGTAATGCGCTGCAACGCCTCGATCTCGTTGAGCTTGGCCGCATCCATGTCGACGATCACCGCGCTGCAATCAGCCTCCTGGATTTCCCCGCGTAACTCGGTGACGTTCTTCTCGACCGTAACAAGCGCAACCGCCTCCGACGAGGCGAACGCCGTCCTCGTTTTCTGCACAAAGCTCTTGTCGGTGGAAACAAGCACGATACGCTTGGTTTTTCCGGGATTTGCCATTCTTCTCGCCCGCGCGTTTGGTGGTCTGATCAGTAACCGGCCGTGGGTTGCGATGCTTTTTCCTCGACCGCATTCGCGGCCGCGCTTGGCTGGGCGCCGCGGTTTGCTGGCACCCGAAGCCGGGTGCGTTCGACGCCCTCAGGCCACGGATCGACCATCTGCATCACGGTGTTGGCCGCCATCGCATTGCCCGCGCCTTGGGTCAGCCCGTCGAGACGCATCGTCTCCTCGGTGGCACAACCGCTGGCAGAGGCAAGCATTGCAACGGCGCCGATCATTGAAAGCGTTCGCATGCTCATTCCTTTGGGAGATCGAGGAAGTGGCCGACTTTTGTGGCTGGAGCGGCAGCGTCGGTTGCGGTTCCGCCACTGTGGGCGGCGTCGGCGGTTTTCACCTCCTCCACATTGCCCAGAAAATAATCGACATTGCTTGCCGGCAAGGTGCCGTCAGCCGGCGTCAGCGGCTTCTTCGATGGGTCCATCGGCTTAACGAGGTACGGCGTGACGATGATGACCAGGTCCGTTTCGCGCCGCTGATACGCTCTGGAACTAAACAGCGGGCCGAGCACCGGCAACTTGCCCAGACCAGGAACGCGCTGCTGAACCATGTCGTTCTCGCTTTGCAGCAAGCCCGCCATCATGAAACTCTGACCGCTTTTCAGGTCGATCGAGGTGTGCGCGCGCCGCACCACGAAACCCGGGATGGAGATATTGCCGATATTGTAAGAAGCCGATCTATCGATCGAGGAGACCTCCGGCTCGATGTCGAGAGCGATCAGGCCGTCGCTGAGCACGGTCGGTGTGAAGTCCAGACTGACGCCGAACTTTTTGTATTCGATTGAGATCTTGCCGTCCTCTTCCGAGACTGGGATCGGAAACTCGCCGCCCGCCAGGAAGCTCGCTTTTTCACCCGAGCGCGCAATCAGGTTCGGTTCGGCAAGACGTCGCGCGACACCGCGGTCTTCCAGAGCCTTGATGGCGACATCGATTGACACGCCGTTGGAGAGAAGGCCGCCGATGAGCTGTGCCGCGGGAGCCGCCTTAGAAACCGAAGGAGTGGAGTTGAATGAGACGCCGCCATTGCTGCCGATGTATGTCACGCCGATTTTCGTGCCGAGTTCCTGTCCCACCTGCCGGTTGATTTCGACAAAGCGCACATTCAGCTGAACCTGCTGCGACGAGGAAATATTGACCGAGTTGATGACCGTTTCTTCGCCCGAAAAATTGGTGGCGATCCGAGTCGCCTTATCAACCGCCAACGCATCTTCGGCGGAGCCGGACAGAACAAGCCGGCCATTCGCCGAGCTAACTTTTATGTTGGCCCCCGGCACGCTGTCGCGGATGGTGCTGGCCAAACGGTCGGCGTCGAGCGTCACCTCGATGTCCATCGTACCGACCAGTTTTTTGTTTTCGTCGAAGAGAGCGATGCCCGTGGTGCCGAGATTACTGCCGAGCAGGTAGAAGGAGCGGTCCGTCAGCGGCTTGACGTTGGCGATCTCTGGATCGCCGATGACGATCTCGTTAAACGGCACGTCGGTCTTGATCGTTCTGGGCTTTCCCCTGGCGAGCTTGATCGACACATTTTTGGTCGAGGTAATGTAAACCACGCCGTTGCCGGCCTCAGCATTTCCAACGCCAACCAGAACGTGTCCCGCCGCAAACGAGATCGCCAGCGAGGCTATTCCGGCAGCATGCGCGCCGCTCCGACACAAATTGCCCATCCACCTAAACATTGCCTGTCCCCAAAAATCCGGCACCCCTGCCGGTGTCGTGTCACTTGTCCGGCGCAACAACCTGATAGGATTGCGGGTTGGTGCCGCGCGTCACGATCACGGTCTTGAATTTTTGCGCTTCCGGCCCCTCTGCGGCGATCGCCTCGATGACTGCGCCCGCAGCATCCGACGCCGAGCCGCCGAATGAAGAGATGGTCGTCAAACCGTCTGTCGAACCACCGCCTTCGCTTGAGGCGCGCAGCGACAGCGACAGCGTGCCCACCGTGCGGGCCAGCGCCACCTTCTGCGCGCCCTCGGCATTGACCTCGATGGTCACAGAATTAGCGATCTGCGGACTGATCTGCCGCTCGTCGGCGCCCTGGCCGACGGTCAGCACCTTGGCGCTCTCGACCACGATCTCGCTGGTCAGCGTCGAACCGGCCGCGCCTTCGGCATTTTTCGCGACTTCGGTGATGGCGCCGGCGTCGCGCGTCAGCACCACGTCGACATGGTCGCCGGGCATAACGAAGCCGCCGACGCCGGCTATTTCGTCGGTGCGGATTGTCACCGCCCGCATGCCGGGCGAAAGCAGGTTCGACAGCGTCGCGCGCCCATTGGGACCCGACAGTTTTGCAAGCAAAAGCGGCTCGTTGATCTCTAGGGGTGAAAGCACGACACGACTTCCTTCGGCCAAAGCTTCGTTGATCGTCGTGAAGGCGCCCTGCGGAAGCGAATCCTGCGGCCACGGAATTTCCGCCAGTTGCGTCCGCTCTAGCGCCATGCCGAAGCGCAGCGGCGCCCTGGCGACGACGATCGTCTGAAACTGCATCGCCGGCGGCGCGGGTGTCGGAACTGCGAGCGAAATCGCTCCGGCACGAGCGTTTGCTTCGCTCTTAATCCAGAGATCGGCGGCAAAGATCGAGGCCGCGCCGAACACCGCGGCGATGCCGATCATTGTAATGGCTTTGCCCTTCACACCCGATCCCCCAAAATGCACCCTTCTTGTCTTTTGTCTTTGGCCGGACGCTACCGGGCGATTCTGAACAATTAGAAACTTCGCTTATTCGAATTGGAGCTATCGTTGCGTCTGGTTACCGAACCCTTGGACCTTTTTCCGCAATTTCAGTAAATTTGAGTGAGCGCCATTTACTTTGGGTCGAAATTCACTAGGCTTTCGACGTTTCCGGCACGCCGTCACGTTGTTGGTTACCCCACGGTCAATGCGGCCAGACGCAATCGACAGTTTTCAGGAACGAGTTCATCAGGCTTCTGTGAAATGCTTCGCCATCTAATCTGCGATGGCGTCGCTACCTTCATCGCCCAAGTCCCCGTTCCGGTGATCGGCCTCGTCAAGACCTAGCGCGCCGGCACTGGCGTCTACATCACCGCCGGTGGCAGGACTTTCTGGCTTTTATCTCGGCGTGCAGGCTGTTTCGACTACACAGAATATGCAGTTGGATATCTGGTGACAAGTTGGAACGCACTCTTTCCGTCGCCATATTCTTAATTGTATTTACGTGTGCGTTTGTAATCTTGTTTTATATTAGTGTCCGATCCAAAAAGGAGTGAGTGATTTCAGCAGGTTGTGATTCTGTCGGATTGCTGAGATTCGACGGAGATCACGATGCCTTGGACCG
>NZ_JAMYLP010000082.1:0-27270 GCF_040318085.1 Mesorhizobium sp. M1322 | reverse complement strand
AAATAGAATCGAGCTTCGCCCCAAAGCGCAACCGAGATGTGTGAATGCGATAGGTCACTATACGGGGAGAAGTGCCCGGCAGGGCGATGAGGGGCAGCGCGGCCCCCGATAATTGTGCCTCTTATGGTCTCCACCACGACAGCGCGTTGGTTTACCCTGCCGCTTCTACCTGGTGGTGCGACCGATGACGCGTCGACGCCTCCGCGGGACCGCCGCGGTGTCGACCGAGCCGGCATCGTCAGCGGCTATGCCCTTCAACACATAGCCAACCGCCCTGCGCAGCGTCGTTTCGTCTTCATTGAGGCGATCGGTCAAAAGATGCGTCCAGGCAAAGGAGGCGACCAGGTCGGCGACGAGCGTGGAATCGACGTCGGCCGCCACTTCGCCTCTTGCCTTGGCGCGTTCGATCATCTGGCCGGTATGGGCATGGCGTCCTTTTGTGTAGTCGACCAGCACGGCGGCCACGGTCGCATCCGACTGCGCCTCAGCAATCAGCGATCTGAAGACGCTGCCTGACGATGTGTCATGCCAGTGCGAGAACAGGTTCTTCAGGAAGCCGACGAGATCATCCTCGAGGTTTCCGGTGTCGGGGTTGTCGACGCGCTTTAGCCGCTGATAGACGTCGAACAGCAAAGCGGCCTTGCTCGGCCACCAGCGATAGATCGTACGCTTTCCCGCACGCGCCCGCCGCGCCACCGCTTCGATCGAGAAGCCGGAATAACCGGCCTCGACCAGCACCGCCTCGGCGGCGTCGAGAATGGCGTCGGCGCTGTCGGGATTGCGCCGTGCGCCCGTTGATTTGCGGGCCCGGTCTGCATCCTCAGCCATCTGACTTTTCCTTATCGGTAAGTTTTCCTCGGCATGCATATACGACCTCTTGACGAAACGGAACGGCCCGTTTTCTATAACGGAACGTTTCGTAACGATAAGGAGAGAGCCAATGACCTCGACCGCCGCCCGCTTCTCGCGCCTCCGCTTTGCCCTGCTGGTGCTTGCCGGCGTCTATCCGCTGATCACCGCCATCCTCTATGTCGTGTTTCCGCTGACCGAACAGTGGGAGATCTGGCAGCGCACACTGGTCGTCGCCCCGCTGATGGTCGCGATCATGATCTGGGGGCTCATTCCGGGCGTGCAGAAGATGTTCCGGAGGTTCCTCAATCCTGCCCAATGAAGGAAGCGTGGTGCGGGCAGTTCGGTGTGGTCCGCAACGGTCGGGAAAACGCCCTTGCACCAGCGCCCGCTATCGGGCAAACCGGCGTTCCCCTTGCGATTTTCCCGCCCGAGGTCTTCATGTCAGCCACCATTTCGCCGCTCGCGCCGAAGAAGTATCCCAAAATGCCTGACATCGAGGGCGTCCGCATCGCCACCGCCGAGGCCGGGATAAAATACAAGAACCGCACCGATCTGCTGACCATGGTCTTCGATGCCGGAACCACGGTCGCCGGCGTGTTCACCAAGTCAAAATGCCCGTCGGCGCCGGTCGATTTCTGCCGGCAGAACCTTGCGCAGGGCAAGGCGCGCGTCCTGGTCGTCAATTCCGGCAACGCCAATGCCTTCACCGGCAACAAGGGCCGAGCTTCCACGGCAATGACCGGCGAGGCTGCAGCCAAGGCTGCCGGCTGCACGCCGGACGAGGTGTTTCTGGCCTCGACCGGCGTCATCGGCGAGCCGCTGGATGCCGGCAAGTTCAGTCATCTGCTCGCCGGACTGGTCAAGGACGGCAGGCCGGACCTGTGGACCGAAGCCGCCAAGGCGATCATGACCACGGATACCTATCCGAAACTGGCGACCGCGACGGTGAAGCTCGGCGATGCTGACGTCACCATCAACGGCATTGCCAAGGGCGCCGGCATGATCGCGCCCGACATGGCGACGATGCTCTCCTTCATCGCCACCGACGCGCCGATCGCAGCGCCCGTGCTGCAGGATCTTTTGTCGCGCGGCACGGCCAAGACCTTCAATGCGGTCACCGTCGACAGCGACACCTCGACCAGCGACACGCTGCTGATGTTCGCCACGGGCACGGCAACCAGGCGCGGCGCGCCTGATATCACCGATGCCGGGGATGCGCGCCTCGGCGCCTTTCGCCGCGCGCTCGGCAAAGTGCTGAAATCGCTGGCGCTGCAAGTGGTGCGCGACGGCGAGGGCGCGCGAAAACAGGTCGAGGTCACCGTCACCGGCGCGAAATCGGCCCGCTCGGCCAAGCGCATCGCGCTGTCGATCGCCAATTCGCCGCTGGTCAAGACGGCGGTCGCCGGCGAGGACGCCAATTGGGGTCGCGTCGTCATGGCCATCGGCAAGGCCGGCGAACCGGCCGACCGCGACCTTCTGTCGATCTGGTTCGGCGACATCAGGCTGGCGCATGAGGGCGAGCGCGACGCCGCCTACTCAGAGGAGGCGACGTCGGCCTACATGAAGCGCGACGAGATCCGCATCCATGCCGATATCGGCATCGGCCGCGGCAAGGCGACGGTGTGGACTTGCGACCTCACCAAGGAGTATGTCGCCATCAACGGCGATTATCGGAGCTGATGGCGTTGGTTTCCAGACATCCGGCAAGCGTGCTTGCCATCGTGCGCCGCTACGAGGCGGCCGGCTTTCGCGCATGGCCGGCGGCGGCCGTCCATTATGACGGCACCTGGGTGGTGCGGCTGACGGCAGGCCATCCGGCCAAGCGGCTGAATTCGGTCAACCCGCTCGATCCGGGCGACATCCAGCACATTGCCGAGCGCATTGGCCGCGCCAGCCGCCGTTTCGACGCCTATGGCCGACCGTTGACCTTTCGCATATCGCCGCTGTCGGGGCCGGTCCTTTCCAAACATCTCGACAGCGAAGGCTGGAGCACATTCGACGAATCGCTGGTGATGCGGCTGCCGCTGGCAGACGCCCAGCTCGATGCCGCCATGGACCAGATTCCGCTGAAGGACATCAGCCGCTTCATCGGCGCGTCGCTCAAGGTAAGCGGCTCGGATGTGTCGCTGCGGCCGGGCCTGTCGGAGATCATCGGCGCCATCCAGCCGGAAGCCGGGCTGTTCGCGCTCGAAAAGGGCACCGAACCGCTGGCGACGCTGATCTGCGTCCACGATGGCGATCTTGCCGGTCTGTTCGAGGTCGCCACCGACAGATCGGTGCGCAACCAGGGCCATGGCCGCCACCTGATCCTGTCGGCGCTGAAATGGGCACGGCTGCGCGGCGCCCGGGAAGCCTGGCTGCAGGTCGAGGCCGACAATGCGCCGGCGCTGGCGCTTTATCGTTCGCTCGGGTTCGACGAAGTCTATCGTTACCATTATCGCCGGCCGCCCGGCGCATGACCGGCGTGAACCCTGTCGGCAAGCGCCTGCTCCTGGTCGCAGCCTGCGCGCTGGTCGATACTGACGGCCGCGTGCTTCTGGCGCAGCGGCCCGAAGGCAAGCAGCTCGCCGGCCTGTGGGAGTTTCCGGGCGGCAAAGTCGAGCCCGGCGAGACGCCGGAAGAATGCCTCATCCGGGAGTTGTACGAGGAGATCGGCATCGAGACCGACATTCCCTGCCTGGCGCCGTTCACCTTCGCCAGCCATTCCTACGATGATTTTCACCTGCTGATGCCGCTGTTCGTCTGCCGTCGCTTCCGCGGCATCGCGCAGCCGAAGGAGGGCCAGGTGCTCAAATGGGTGCGGCCGCGCCAGATGCGCGATTTTCCGATGCCGCCGGCCGACGCGCCGCTGATCCAGTTTCTCATCGATCTTCTGTGATTGTGCTGTCCGAGACTTAGACAATGTTAATGGAAGATTTATCTTGCCGTGAAAAATTGATGGCATGGAAATCGAAGGAAGGCCGTGTTCAGGCCTTCGCCGGAGAGCGGTTGCATGAGCCTCGACAGGGACTGGGATTCGATCCGACCCGACCGCAGCTTCGCTGTCCATGCCGGCATGGGCATCTTGCGGATCACGCTTTTGTTCGGCTCGGCCGCGGTGGCGCTGGCCTTGATCGCGACGCCCTTGCTCGACAGCCGGACGCGATCCGCACGCGACCATTTTGCCGGCGGCCTCGACGGAATGAGCACAGGATCGATTGGGAGCCCAGGATCGGTCGGGAGCACAGGCTCGATTGGAAACACGGGCTCGATTGGAAACACGGGCTCGATCGGCCATCGTGGGACCTACACGCTGCGCAGGAGCGTGCTGCAGCCGCTGCCCAGTTCGATCTGCGTGATACGCGACAATGGCAGGCGCAGCGGCGACTGCTGACATGGTTTAAAGCAGCCGTTTCATCGCCTGTTAAGCCTGTGCCGTTAACCTTTCTTAACAGGTCGGCGCTAGGGTTCCGGCAAGCGGGATCGACGGCCATGAGAACATTGCTGCAACGATTTTGGGAAGACAAGACCGGCGCGACGGCCATCGAATATGGGCTGATCGTGACTGTGCTGTCGCTTACCATCATAGGCGGCATCGGCCAAGCCGCTGACGCAATGGCGTGGCTGTTCAGCGACAATTCCAGCAGGCTTGTGAACGCTTTCGCGCAGTGATCGCGACCGGCCACCAGCATCCCACAAAAGTCCGGTCGACAGAAATCCGGTCAACGCCCGCCGGGATTTTCCAGTATCGTCTTCAGCGATATTTTCGCCGAGCCCGGCTTCAGCGGTTTTTGCTGCGAGGCGTCGGGCGCCCAGCCTGACATCCAGACGATCGGAAAACTCGCCCTGACGCGACCATCGGCATCCGAAAACCGCTCGGCGTAGATTTCGGCGACGCGGGCAAACAGCCTTCGTGTGCCCGGTCGCCTGCTGCGGTCGACGAGCGCGCTGGTCTCGCCCATCGCCCGCAGGTCCGCCATCAGGCCGAACAGGGAATCGTAGCGCACCGTCACCGTCTCGACATCGGCGACCGGCAAGGCCAGGCCGGCGCGTTGCAAAAGCGCGCCGGCGTCGCGTACGTCGGTGAACGGGATGACGCGCGGGCTGGCGCCGCCGTAAAGCTCGGTCTCGGCGGCGAGCAGGCTTTCGCGCAGTTCGGAAAGGGTACCGGCGCCGGCAAAGGCGCCGAGGAAAAGACCGTCCGGCTTCAGTGCGCGGCGGATCTGCACCAGCATGCCGGGAATGTCGTTCATTGCCTGAAGCGACAAAAGCGACACCGCGAGGTCGAGCCTTTCCGGCTCGAACGGCACGGTCTCCAGCGGCGCCACCAGTCCCGCTGCATTGTCCAGGAACGCAGCGTCCGCCTCTACGCGTACGATGTCCGCCACCTTGCCGCTTGTCGCGAGCACGTCGACCACCGCCGGCGTCTGGCAAAACAGCACGGCCGCTCTGTCGAATTTGCGCTCGACGGCGCCCAGCCGCTCGGCAAGCTCTTCGGCCGCCCGACGCATCAGGAAATCCGCGCCGGCAGTCGGATAGGCGAGCGCCCGGCGCTTGTGCGCCAGCCAGAGAGCAGTGTCGACTATAGGTTGCAACTGACGGTTCCTGGTTTCCGCTCTCTGATATAGGGTGGCGGAGGAGCAACCACGTGGCCGATCCAATGCCAGATATCAAGAGTATTGCTCGAAAGGCATTGGACTGGCCGGCGCGCATCCTGTTTCCGCCGGTTTGCGCCGGCTGCCGACGGCATGTCTCGCAGCCCGGCGTGCTGTGCGGCACCTGCTGGCCGAAGCTGAGGCTTCTGGAGCGGCCATGGTGTCCGGTGATGGGCACGCCGTTCATCCATCACATGGGCGAGGGGTTCCTGTCGGCCGAGGCGATAGCCGACCCGCCGCCGTTCGAGCGCGCGCGGGCCGCGGTCGCTTACTCTGGTGTGGCCCGCCAGATGGTGCAGGGGTTGAAATACCAGGATCGCACCGATCTGGCGCCGTGGATGGCGCGCTGGATGCTGCGCGCCGGTGCAGAACTGGTTGCGGAGGCCGATGTGGTCGTGCCGGTGCCGCTGCACTGGCGGCGTTTTTTCAGGCGCCAGTTCAACCAGTCGGCGGAACTGGCAAGGGCGGTATCGCAACTTGGCGGCCTGCCTTTTGCGCCCTCCGCGATCAGGCGCGTCAAGCTCACCCGCCAGCAGGTCGGGCTGGAGCGGCGGGAACGCGAGGAGAATGTGCGTGCCGCATTCAGAGTGCCGGAGGAGGCCGAGATCGAGATCGCCGGCCGCCGGGTGCTCTTGATCGACGACGTCTATACCACCGGCGCCACTGTCCGCGCGGTCGCCAAGGCGCTGAAGAAGGGCGGTGCCGGGACGGTCGACGTGCTGACCTTTGCGCGCGTGCTGCCAGGGGACTTTCGGGCCGACGAGTCCGCGACTATATAGCTATATAGATTGAAGAAAGGCAGGATTGCTGACCGATGGTCGACGTGACGATCTATACACGGATGATGTGCGGCTATTGCATGGCGGCCAAGCGGCTGCTCGAGCGCAAGGGTGTCGCCTACACCGAGCATGATGCCTCCTTCTCGCCGGAACTGCGCCGGGAAATGATTTCCCGTGCGAATGGCCGCTCGACCTTTCCGCAGATATTCATCGGCGATACGCATGTCGGCGGCTCCGACGATCTCCACGAACTGGAGGCGGAGGGCCGGCTGGACCGTCTGCTCGCCAATGGCTCGACGAATTGAGGATATGACGATGGGTGCTTTCAAGGCGGCGGCGATCCAGATGCGTTCGGGCACCAGCCCCGAGCGCAACGCGGTCGATCTGGAGCGGCTGGTGCGCGAGGCCGCGGGCCAGGGCGCGACCTATATCCAGTCACCGGAAATGACCGGTGCGCTGATCCGCGACAGCCAGGCGCGGGCCGCCTCGTTCACGTCCGAGGACAAGGACATCATCGTCTCGACCTCGCGCAAGCTGGCGAAAGAACTTGGCGTCTTCCTGCATATCGGCTCGACCGCCATCCTGCGCGCCGACGGCAAGCTCGCCAACCGTGCGCTTCTGTTTGGGCCGGACGGCGCCACGATTGCTACCTACGACAAGATCCACATGTTCGACGTCGATCTCGACAATGGCGAGAGCTGGCGCGAATCCGCCGCTTACGAGCCGGGCACCGAGGCCGTCGTTACGGAGATCAGCGGCGCTGGGATCGATGGGGCGAGGCTGGGTTTCGCCGTGTGCTACGATCTGCGCTTTCCGCAGCTCTTCCGCGCCGAGGCGCTGGCCGGCGCCGACGTGCTTTCGGTGCCCGCCGCCTTCACCCGCCAGACCGGCGAGGCGCACTGGCATGTGCTGCTGCGGGCGCGCGCCATCGAGAACGGCGCCTATGTCGTTGCCGCGGCGCAAGGCGGACTGCACGAGGACGGCCGCGAGACCTATGGCCATTCGCTGATCGTCGATCCCTGGGGCCGCATCGTCGCCGAGGCGGCGCATGACGAACCGGCGGTGATCGTCGCCGAGATCGACCCGGCGCAGTCGGCCGCCGCGCGCAAGAAGATCCCAAACCTGAAAAATGCGCGGGATTTTGCCGTAAACGGCGGACAGGCTGAGGCACTGCCGCTCAGGGGTGCAGCATCTTGATCCGGTTTTCCCTGATCTGCGAGCACGAGCACGAATTCGAGGGCTGGTTTCGCAGCAACGACGATTTCGACACCCAGAAGAAGCGTGGCTTCGTCGATTGCCCGACCTGCGGCTCGCACAGGATAGAGAAGGCATTGATGGCGCCGGCCGTCTCCACCGGTCGCAAGCAGGAGAAGATCGCACTCGCGATGGGCGAGGCCCAGAAGCAGGCGCTGGCGCAATTGAAGGCCATGGCCGAGAAGGTGCGCGAGAACGCCGACTATGTCGGCGAAAAGTTTGCCGAGGAAGCGCGCAAGATCCATTTCGGCGAGAGCGATCCGCGCGGCATCTATGGCGAGGCGACGCTGGAGGAAGCCAAGAACCTGGCCGAGGACGGCGTCGAATTCATGCCGGTGCCGGTATTTCCTGAGGATCGTAACTGACGGACTGGTGTGACGGTTGGTACCGGGCGGGATTCCGCTTCGCAAAATCTGCATAGCTGCCGTTCTGTCGCAAAATCCTAAAACCGATGTCAGCCCACGAGCGGATAAAGGGTTGCGTCCAATACGGGAATCCCGTATAGTCGAGCCTCATGACGGAAGACAGGTTCGACCCCGCCAAGGATGCGGTCAACCGCGAAAAGCACAAGCTTCCGCTGGCCTTTGGCGACCGGATTTTTGCGGACGACAACCACCTGATTATCCCCTCGATCCGCGAGATCGACGGCGAGGAACGGTTCAAGGTGGTCGGTTTCGTCGGGGAGAAGCTGTTCACCGGCGTTTTCGTCTGGCGGGGCGACGTGCCTCGCTTCATCTCGGTAAGAAGGAGCAACAGGGGTGAAGAAAGAACACATCACGCTGCCCGCTGACCCGACCGACGCCGAAGATTTCGACGTGACGGCCGAAGCACTGGACCGGGGCCAGCGCGCCCGCCTGATCCGCAGGACGAGGACTGGGCTTGGCCTGTCGCAAGCCGAGTTCGCCAGCCGCTTCCGGGTCCCGGTAGGCACGCTGCGCGACTGGGAGCAGGCGCGGGCGACCGCGCCGGATTTCGCCATCGCCTATGTGCGGGTGATCGGCCAGCATCCGGACATGGTGGCAAAGGCGGTCGCATAGCTGGCGTTGCCTGCCGGCCGCCACTAGCTGACGCTCCCTAGCAACTTCTTAAGCAGGCGAGCAAGCGTCTCTTGTTCGGCGCGCGTCAGGCCGGAAAGTACCTCGTGTTCGTTGGCGACGTGAGCGGCGACCGCCTCATCGATCAATGCGAGACCTTTTGCAGTGAGCTGCACGACAATCCCGCGCCGATCGTTGGGATGCGGCCCGCGCATGATCAATCCTAACTTTTCTAGCCGGTCGAGCCGGTTGGTCATGGCACCTGACGTCACCATCGTCGCTTCGTAGAGGGCGGTTGGCGTCAGCGCATAAGGTGATCCAGAACGGCGCAGCGTCGCCAGCACATCGAATTCCCCGGTCTGCAAACCGAAACGGGCAAACAGCGGAGCGAGGCGTTCTCGTGCTATCAGCGACGAGGCCTCGTTCAATCGTCCAAGCACGGCCATCGGAGAAACATCCAAATCCGGCCGCTCCCTTTTCCACTGCTCGATGGCGTTCGCTGCGCGATCCATCTATCTCACCGTTAAATATCTTGACGTTAAGAATCTTTGCGTTATCTTAACTCAAGATGCAGTGCTGGCCAAGAGCCGCAAATAGGCGACAGGGCTACGAAAATGAAACTTCTCTGGGATTCAGCGCTCGGCCTTTTAGTCGTCACCGGCGGCCTGCTCGGCCTGACGCTGCCATTCGGCGAGATCGCGACGGCGGCCGGCGTTTCCGCCATGGTCTGGGCCCTCGTCATCTCGCTCGGCGCCGGCGGCGTGCTTTTCTGCGCCTTGCTGCTGCGCGGGCAGCGCATCCGGCTCACCCCGCACAGGCTACGCTATTTCTTCGTCACCGCGGCAGTATCCTACGCCTTCCCCAATCTCTTGATGTTCTCGGCCATTCCGCATCTCGGCGCCGGCTACACCGGTATCATGTTCACGCTGTCGCCGGTGGTCACGCTGGTGTTTTCGATCCTGCTCGGCGTCCGGCGTCCCAACCTGCTTGGTGTCGTCGGCATTGCCGTCGGCTTCGTCGGTGCTGTCATGGTGGCGGTGACGCGCGGCGAGGCCGGCCAGCCGGCCGAATTTTTCTGGGTGGCGGTGGGGCTGCTCATCCCGGTCAGCCTTGCCGCCGGCAACATCTACCGCACGGTCGACTGGCCCGAAGGGACCGGACCGATCGAGCTTGCCGTCGGCAGCCATCTGGCATCGGCTGCGTTGCTTCTTGGCGGCATCTTCACGCTACAAGGCGGCGGTTCGCTCGCCCTGCTTGGCAGCGTGCCGCTGGTGGTCGTCGGTCAGGTCGCGTCAGCCGCCGCGATGTTCGCCTTCTTCTTCCGGCTGCAGGCGGTCGGCGGCCCGGTCTATCTCAGCCAGATCGGCTATGTCGCGGCTGCGGTCGGGTTGTTTGCCGGCACGATCTTTCTCGGCGAGCACTATCAATTGCTGACCTGGGCGGGTGCTATAATCATCACCGCCGGCGTGTTCATCACCACGAAAGCGCAAAGCCAGATCACCACAAAGGCGCAGAGCCAGACGGGTGAGAAGGTGGCGACGTGAGAAGGTTCAGGCATCTCGTGACAAAGTTCAGGCGGGTGCCTTCTCCGCCAGCACCATATAGTTGACGTCCATGTCCTTCGATCGCTGCCAGCGGTCGGCGAGCGGATTGTAGGCGACGCCGGTGCGGTCGATGATGCTCAGGCCAGCGCCGGCAAGCGCCTTTTCCAGCTCGTCTGGCCGCACCAGCTTGCCGAACTGGTGGGTGCCGCGCGGCAACCAGCGCAGCACATATTCGGCGCCGATGATGGCCAGACCCAGCGCCTTCAGCGTGCGGTTGATGGTAGCGACGAACATGATGCCGCCGGGCTTGACCATCTCGCCGCATTTGCCCACGAACAGGTCGATGTCGGCGACATGCTCGACCACTTCCATATTGAGGATGACGTCGAATTTCTCGCCGGCGTCGGCCAGATCCTCCGCCGTGGTGGCACGGTAACCCACCGTTACGCCGACCTCCGCCGCATGCAGCTTGGCCACTTCGATGTTGGTGGCGGATGCGTCGGCGCCGACCACTTCGGCGCCAAGCCGTGCCATCGGCTCGCACAATAGCCCGCCGCCGCAGCCAATGTCGAGGAAGCGCAGGCCCTCGAACGGCCGCGCCGCACGCGGGTCGCGGCCGAAGCGCGTCGCCACCTGGTCGCGTATGTAGGCAAGCCGGATCGGATTGAACTTGTGCAGCGGACGGAATTTGCCGTTCGGATTCCACCATTCGGCGGCAAGGGCGGAAAAACGCTCCACTTCTCCGGCATCGATCGTCGACCGTCTGGGTTCTGGCATGGCGTGTCTCCCGCAGACTCAAAAGTTCAGAGCGCGATCTGGTGCAAAACCGGATACGACTTTTGCTGATCGCGCTCTGGTGCGCTAGGAAGTCGGTCGCGAGGCAGCGAATGTCAAGGCAGCAGTTTCGCCTGTCGACAGGGCAGTGCTCATGATGCCAGGCGGCGCTGACTGCGATCTGCGCCTTGTCACCCAACCGGCGACTGGCGGCATGCCTTGCGAAACCCTAAGCATTTGGCTAAGGAGGCCGCGAATTCAGCGACCGGCGCGGCCGGGCGCTCCCTTTCCGCTTTTCGGCCGTCGGCCCAGGCATCCAGTCAAAGGCATTTCGCTTCCATGGCGCGCATCGTGATGAAATTCGGCGGAACCTCCGTCGCCGACATCGCCCGCATCCGCAATGTGGCGCGCCACGTCAAACGCGAGGTCGATGCCGGCCATGAGGTTGCGGTGGTCGTCTCGGCGATGGCCGGCAAGACCAACGAACTGGTGCAATGGACGCGCGAAGCCTCGCCCATGCACGATGCACGCGAATATGACGCCGTCGTCGCCTCCGGCGAGCAGGTGACGGCCGGCCTGCTGGCGATCGCGCTGCAGAACATGGGCGTCCATGCCCGTTCCTGGCAAGGCTGGCAGATCCCGATCAAGACCGACAATGCACATGGCGCGGCGCGCATTCTCGATATCGACGGCGCGTTCCTGATCAAGCGCTTCGGCGAGGGCCAGGTGGCGGTGGTCGCGGGTTTCCAGGGCATCGGGCCGGACAACCGCATCGCGACGCTCGGCCGTGGCGGCTCCGACACCAGTGCCGTCGCCATCGCGGCGGCGGTCAAGGCCGACCGCTGCGACATCTATACCGATGTCGACGGGGTCTACACCACCGATCCGCGCATCGAGCCGAAGGCGCGGCGGCTGGCCAAGATTTCCTTCGAGGAAATGCTTGAAATGGCCTCGCTCGGCGCCAAGGTCCTGCAGGTACGCTCGGTCGAGCTTGCCATGGTGCACAGGGTGCGTACCTTCGTGCGGTCGTCCTTCGACGATCCCGACGCGCCCGGAATGGGGGATTTGCTCAATCCGCCCGGAACGCTTATTTGCGACGAGGAAGAGATCGTGGAACAGCAGGTCGTCACCGGAATTGCCTACGCCAAGGACGAAGCGCAGATTTCGTTGCGCCGTGTCGGCGACCGGCCGGGCGTCGCCGCCGGCATTTTCGGGCCGCTGGCCGAAGCCAACATCAATGTCGACATGATCGTCCAGAACATCTCCGAGGACGGCAAGTTCACCGACATGACCTTCACCGTGCCGTCCGGCGATGTCGACAAGGCGCTTGCCGTGCTCGAGCGGCTGAAGGCCACGATCGGCTACGACGTCGTGCAATCGGAAGCCGGCATGTCGAAGGTCTCGGTCATCGGCATCGGCATGAGGAGCCATGCGGGCGTCGCCGCCACCGCGTTCAAGGCGCTGGCCGACAAATCGATCAACATTCGTGCGATCACGACGTCCGAAATCAAGATTTCGATCCTGATCGACGGTCCCTACACCGAACTTGCGGTTCGTACTTTGCATTCCGTCTACGGTCTGGATAAGCAGTAGCAGACTGCATCGGCCCGAAAATCGGAGTCGATTCTCGGAAAGCACGGTGCAGCAGATCGAAGTCTTAGAGCGTCCTTTGTGCGTCCAATTGGATGCATGGCGCTCTAATTGAGTTGTTGCGTGAGCGCCGGCCGCGGGAGAAACTGCGGCGGGCAGAATGTCCATTGGAGAACAAGCCGCGATGCGTGATACGGCCGGCGGCCCGCGCGTTTTGCTGAAACGGCTTCGCGAGCTCATGCAGGAGCCGCTGGAGCCGCAGGAGCGGCTCGACCGTATCGTGCGCGACATCGCCTCCAACATGGTCGCCGAAGTATGCTCGCTCTATGTGCTGCGCGCCGATTCGGTGCTCGAACTCTATGGCACCGAGGGTCTGAACCCGAACGCCGTCCATTTGGCGCAGCTCAGGCTGGGCGAAGGCCTCGTCGGCACGATCGCGGCCTCAGCACGGCCGCTCAATCTCTCCAACGCACAGGAACATCCAGCCTTCGCCTACCTGCCGGAGACGGGGGAAGAGATCTACAATTCCTTCCTCGGCGTGCCGGTGCTCAGGGCAGGGCGCACGCTCGGCGTGCTGGTCGTCCAGAACAAGACCATGCGCCACTACCGCGACGACGAGGTCGAGGCGCTGGAAACGACGGCGATGGTGATTGCCGAGATGATCGCCACCGGCGATCTTGCCCGGCTGACACGGCCCGGGCTCGAACTCGACCTGCGCCGCCCGGTGAGCTTTACCGGCCTGTCCTTCAACGAGGGCGTCGGGCTCGGTCATGTCGTGCTGCACGAGCCGCGCATCGTCGTCACCAATCTGTTCAACGAGGACAGCGATGAGGAGATCAAGCGGCTCGATGCATCCCTTGGTTCGCTCCGACTCTCCATCGACGATATGCTGGAACGCCGCGAAGTCGCTTTCGAGGGCGAGCATCGCCAGGTGCTCGAAGCCTATCGCATGTTCGCCAACGACAGCGGCTGGGTGCGCCGGCTGGAAGAGGCGATCCGCAACGGCCTGACGGCGGAAGCGGCGGTGGAAAAAGTGCAGAGCGACATGCGTGCCCGCATGCTGCATATGACCGATCCATATCTACGCGAGCGGATGAGCGATTTCGACGATCTCGCCAACCGGTTGCTGCGCCAGTTGATGGGGCGCGGGCCGGACGATGTCGCGGCCTCGCTGCCGAAGGACGCCATCATCGTCGCCCGCTCGATGGGCGCCGCCGAACTGCTCGATTATCCCAGAGACAAGCTGCGCGGCGTGGTGCTGGAGGACGGCGCGGCGACCAGCCATGTCGTTATCGTGGCGCGAGCCATGGGCATACCGGTGGCCGGCCAGATGAAGGGCGCCGTTTCCATGGCGGAAAACGGCGACGCCATCATCGTCGACGGCGAAGAAGGCGCGATCCACCTGCGCCCCCAGCCCGACCTCGAAGCCGCCTATGCCGAAAAGGTCCGCTTCCGGGCGCGGCGGCAGGAGGTCTACCGCGAACTGCGCAAGAAGCCGTCGGTAACCAGGGACGGCGTCCAGGTCGACTTGCTGATGAATGCGGGCCTGGCCGTCGATCTGCCGCAGCTTGCCGAGGCGGGCGCCGCCGGCATCGGCCTGTTCCGCACCGAGCTGCAATTCATGGTCGCCGCGACCTTTCCGCGTGCGGAAGCGCAGGAACGGCTTTACCGAGACGTGCTCGACGCGGCGCGCGGCAAGCCGGTGACCTTCCGCACTATCGATATCGGCGGCGACAAGGTGCTGCCCTACTTCAAGGATACGATTCAGGAAGAGAACCCGGCGCTCGGCTGGCGCGCCATTCGCTTGACGCTTGACCGGCCGGGCCTGTTGCGCACCCAGATCCGCGCGCTTCTGAAGGCCTGCGGCGGGCGTGAACTAAAGCTGATGCTGCCGATGGTGACGGAACTCGGCGAGATCGCGCAGGCGCGCGAAATCGTCGATCGCGAGGTGCGGCACCTGTCGCGTTTTGCCCATCATTTGCCGACCAGCCTGAAGCTCGGGGCGATGCTGGAAGTGCCTTCGCTGCTGTTTCAGCTCGACGAGCTGATGAAGGCCGTCGATTTCGTCTCGGTCGGCTCGAACGATCTGTTCCAGTTCGTCATGGCGGTCGATCGCGGCAACACGCAGCTCTCCGACCGTTTCGACACGTTGTCGACGCCATTCCTGCGCGTTCTGAAACAGGTCGCCGACGCCGGGGTGCGCAATAATACCCCGGTGACCTTGTGCGGCGAACTGGCCGGCAAGCCGATCTCGGCGATGGCGCTGATCGGCCTTGGCTACCGATCGATCTCGATGTCGCCGGCCTCGATCGGTCCGGTCAAGGCGATGCTGACGGAACTGCCGCTGGCCGAGCTGCAAGCGTTTTTCGACGACAATCTCATGGCGCCGTCCCAGAAGTTGCCGATGCGGGCGCTGCTGCAGGCCTTTGCCGACGACCGCTCTATACCGCTATAGCATTCGCCATGATCAACCTGCCCCGCGACCGTATGGATCAAGTCGTCAAGCGTTTCGACATGCTCGAAGCGCAGATGTCGGCCGGGCCGGCGGCGGACGCCTATGTCAAGATGGCGTCGGAATATGCCGACATCCAGGAGATGGTGGCAAAGATCAGGGCGCTGCGCACCGCAGAACACGAAGAGGCCGATCTGGAGGCAATGCTCGCCGACAAAAGCACCGATGCCGAAATGCGGGCATTGGCCGAGGCCGATCTGCCCGAGGTCAGGGAACGCATCGAAGCGCTGCAGGGGGACATCCAGATCCTGCTTCTGCCCAAGGATGCCGCCGACGACAAGAATGCCATCCTCGAAATCCGCGCCGGCACCGGCGGCGATGAGGCGGCTCTTTTTGCCGGCGACCTGTTTCGCATGTACGAACGCTACGCTGCGGCACGCGGCTGGCGTTTCGAGACGGCGTCGGCAAGCGAGGGCGAGGTCGGCGGCTACAAGGAAATCATCGCCGCCATTTCGGGCAAGGGGGTCTTTGCCCATCTGAAATTCGAGTCCGGCGTGCATCGCGTGCAGCGCGTGCCGACGACTGAGGCCGGCGGGCGCATCCACACCTCGGCGGCGACGGTTGCCGTGCTGCCCGAAGCGGAAGAGGTCGACATCGACATCAGGGCCGAAGACATCCGCATCGACACGATGCGCGCCTCGGGTTCGGGCGGCCAGCACGTCAACACTACCGATTCGGCGGTGCGCATCACCCATCTGCCGACCGGCATCATGGTGGTGCAGGCGGAGAAGTCGCAGCACCAGAACCGGGCAAAAGCCATGCAGATCCTGCGCGCCAGGCTTTATGACCTCGAGCGCGGCAAGGCTGACGAGGAGCGCTCCGAATCGCGCAAATCGCAGGTCGGTTCGGGCGATCGCTCGGAGCGCATTCGCACCTATAATTTCCCGCAGGGCCGCGTCACCGACCATCGCATCAATCTGACGCTCTACAAGCTCGACCGCGTAATGATGGGCGAACTCGACGAGATCGTCGACGCGCTGATGGCCGATCACCAGTCGAAGCTGCTCGCCGATATCGGCCTCGATGGCTGACAATCTGCCTGGTACGCTCGGGCCACTGCTGAAAGCGGCGCGGGCACGCCTTGCCGCGGCCGCAGTCGTCGATCCGGCGCTGGATGCCAGACGGATCGTCGAACATCTTTCCGGCACCACCCGCACACAAGCCATCGCCGATCCCGAATGCAGGGTCGATGCCGGCGCGCTTGCCGCGATCGATGCAGCCTTGAGACGGCGCATCGCCGGCGAGCCGGTGCATCGCATCCTCGGCCATCGTGAATTCTACGGCTTGCGCCTGTCGCTTTCAGCGGAAACGCTGGAGCCGCGACCAGATACCGAAACGCTGGTCGAAGCGGTGCTGCCCTTCGTGAAGACCACAGTGGAACGGCAAGGCGAATGCCGCATCCTCGATCTCGGCACCGGCACCGGCGCCATCGCACTGGCGCTGCTCAGCGCCGTTCCGGCTGCACGCGCCACTGGGGTCGACATTTCGCAAGACGCGCTGGCGACTGCCATGCGCAATGCCAGGGAATTGGGGTTGGCCAGCCGGTTCCAGGTGCTCAAATCCGACTGGTTCGAAAAAGTTTTTGGCCGATACCATGTAATTGCCGCCAACCCTCCCTATATAGCCTTCATAGACATTGAAAATCTGCAGGACGAAGTCCGCGATTTCGATCCACGCCAAGCCCTCGATGGCGGCGTGGACGGTCTTAGTCCTTACAGGGTCATTGCCGCCGAGGCGGCAGGTTTTTTGGAAGCCGAGGGCAGGATTGCGGTCGAGATCGGCCACACGCAACGCCAAGAGGTCACCGACATATTTTCCGCAGCCGGCTACGGTTCGGCCGGGGTTTTTCGCGATCTTGGCGGAAACGACAGGGTTCTGATCTTTGAACTGACAAAGCCGTGATGCAGTGCGAAAAAACGCTTGGCAATGCCGGGGAATGCGGCTAGGGTCGCCTTAACCGGATGAGACGAAGCAGGCAGTGCTCTTAGCGATTCGGTTTCCTTGGAAATAGCTGCCTTCTTGCGCAAACGACGCCCAAGCTTCGTGCGGGAATCGTCCGACAAGTGATGTAACCGGAACAGGATGACACGTGGCGCCAACGCAATCGATGCGGGCGAACGCCGGTGAAGAGACGAAACGGCTGGCTGCATGAGCGCCTCCGTTCGTGAAGAGTTTTCGAAAATTTCAAAATGAAGAGAGTCGAATGAGGCCACAACAGCAGAACAGGCGCATGCGCGGTCGCAACAATAGCGGCGGCGGTGGTAACAACAATAATAACAACAACAACCGCAAGGGCCCAAATCCCCTGACGCGCAACTACGAGAGCAACGGTCCGGACGTGAAGATCCGCGGATCGGCTCAGCAGATCGCCGAAAAATACGCGACCCTTGCCCGTGACGCGCAAAGCTCCGGCGACCGGGTGATGGCGGAAAACTATCTTCAGCACGCCGAGCACTACAATCGCATCATCGCTGCCGCGCAGGCGCAGATACCGATCCAGAGCGCTCAGCAGAATCGCGACGATTTCGACGATGACGGCGACGAAGATCGCGACGAGTTCGACAATGCCGGCAACAGCAACGTCGGTGAAACGGCGACTCCGGTGGTCAACCACGGTGCCGGCCCGCAGCCGGTCATCGACGGCACGCCAGCCGAGTTGGCGTTCAACCAGGAAAACGGCCGTGACAATCGCGATAACCGTGGGCGCGATAACGATGGGCGCGATAATGGTGGGCGCGACAACAATGGCGGCCGCCATCGTGACCGTCGCCCCAATGCCGGCTACGGGCAGAACGGCCAGCGCGGCGAATATGGTGCGCGCGGCGAGCAAGGCGGACAGCGCAGCGATCAAAACCGGCGCAACGAGACACCGGTACAGAACGAAACGCCCGTACAGGCGCAAGCTGTGTCTCCGGTTGAGCCTGCTTCTGTGGCCGAACCCGCGCCGCAGTTCGAAAACTTTTCGCCGGCGGCTCTCACTGCCCAGGCCGAGATGAACGAAGCAGCTGCCGAAAGCGGCGCTGCCCGCCGCCCCAGGCGTCCGCGCCGTCCGCGCGTCAATGCTGACCAGGTGGATGGCGGCAACGACAATGCTGGCGCCGATAATGGGAATGCAGCTCCGGCGGAAGACGCCGGTGGCGAGCCCGCCATCGTCGACGTCAACAACTGATCGAGCAAGGCTTTCAGACATCTTGGACGGCGGAGAGAAATCTCCGCCGTTTTTGTTTTGCGCGCGCCCGTGGAATATTATGCGTTCGCCTTTATCGGACGTCTTGAGGGGCCGTGGCTTGCGCACCATATCTCGCGTGAACAGGACCCGGCTCAAACGGGCGGGTCCGTCACCGCAATCTGATCCGGTGCCGCAAAGCGGGCCGGTGACGGAAGGAGACAGATATGAACCTTGAAAAATACTCCGAGCGCGTGCGCGGCTTCATCCAGTCTGCGCAGACCATGGCGCTCTCGCGCAACCACCAGCAGTTCACCCCCGAACATATACTGAAGGTGCTCGTCGACGACGACGAGGGCTTGGCCGCGTCGTTGATCGAGCGTGCCGGTGGCAACGTTCGCGACGTCAAGCTTGGCGTCGAGACGGCACTTGAGGCAATGCCCAAGGTGGAAGGCGGCAACGGCCAACTTTATCTGGCGCAGCCGCTGGCCAAAGTGTTTTCGACCGCCGAGGAATTGGCCAAGAAGGCCGGCGACAGCTTCGTCACGGTTGAGCGGCTGCTGACGGCGCTGGCGGTCGAGAAATCCGCCAAGACCGCCGATATCCTGACCAAGGCCGGCGTGACGCCGCAGGCGCTGAACCAGGTGATCAACGAGGTCCGCAAGGGCCGCACCGCCGATTCTGCGAGCGCCGAGCAGGGCTATGATGCGCTGAAGAAGTATGCGCGCGATCTCACCGCCGACGCCCGCGCCGGCAAGCTCGACCCGGTCATCGGCCGCGATGACGAGATCCGCCGCACCATTCAGGTGCTGTCGCGCCGCACCAAGAACAATCCGGTGCTGATCGGTGAACCCGGCGTCGGCAAGACGGCGATCGCCGAAGGGCTGGCGTTGCGCATCGTCAACGGCGACGTGCCGGAATCGCTCAAGGACAAGCAGTTGATGGCGCTCGACATGGGGTCGTTGATCGCCGGCGCCAAATATCGCGGCGAATTCGAGGAGCGGCTGAAGGCGGTGCTTTCGGAAGTTACGGCTGCCGCTGGCGGCATCATCCTGTTCATCGACGAGATGCACACGCTGGTCGGGGCCGGCAAGGCGGATGGCGCCATGGATGCCTCGAACCTGTTGAAGCCGGCGCTGGCACGCGGCGAACTGCACTGCGTCGGCGGGACTCCGCTCGACGAATACCGCAAGCATGTCGAGAAGGACGCGGCCCTTGGGCGCCGCTTCCAGCCGGTCTTCGTCAATGAGCCGACCGTCGAAGACACCGTCTCCATCCTGCGCGGCCTGAAGGAAAAATACGAGCAGCACCACAAGGTGCGCATCTCGGATTCGGCGCTGGTCGCGGCAGCGTCGCTGTCCAACCGCTATATCGCCGACCGGTTCCTGCCGGACAAGGCGATCGACCTTGTCGACGAGGCCGCGTCGCGGCTGCGGATGCAGGTCGATTCGAAGCCCGAAGCGCTCGACGAGATCGACCGCCGTGTCATGCAGCTCAAGATCGAGCGTGAGGCGCTGAAAGTCGAGAAGGACGATGCGTCGAAGGACCGGCTCGCCCGCCTCGAAAAGGATCTTTCGGCCCTGGAGGAAGAATCGACGGAGCTGACCTCGAAGTGGCAGGCCGAGAAGCAGAAGCTCGGGCTCGCCGCGGACCTGAAGAAAGAGCTCGACGAGGCGCGCAACGAGCTCGCCATCGCCCAGCGCAAGGGTGAATTCCAGCGCGCCGGCGAGTTGGCCTATGGCAAGATTCCGGAACTCGAGAAGAAGCTGACGCAGGCCGAGGCGCAAGACGGCAAGGTCGGCATGGTCGAGGAAGTGGTCACTCCCGATCACGTCGCCCATATCGTGTCGCGCTGGACCGGCATTCCGGTCGACAAAATGCTGCAAGGCGAGCGCGACAAGCTGTTGCGCATGGAAGACGAGATCGGCAAGCGCGTCGTCGGCCAGGGCGAAGCGGTGCAGGCCGTGTCGAAAGCCGTTCGCCGTGCTCGCGCGGGCCTGCAGGACCCGAACCGGCCGATCGGCTCGTTCATGTTCCTCGGGCCGACGGGCGTCGGCAAGACCGAGCTGACCAAGGCGCTCGCCAGCTTCCTGTTCGACGACGAGAGCGCCATGGTGCGTATCGACATGTCGGAATTCATGGAGAAGCACTCGGTCGCCCGGCTGATCGGCGCGCCTCCCGGCTATGTCGGCTATGAGGAGGGCGGCGCGCTGACCGAAGCGGTGCGACGCCGGCCCTACCAGGTCGTGCTGTTCGACGAGATCGAGAAGGCGCATCCCGACGTGTTCAACGTGCTGCTGCAGGTGCTCGATGACGGCCGCCTGACCGACGGGCAGGGCCGCACGGTCGATTTCCGCAACACGCTGATCATCATGACGTCGAACCTCGGCGCCGAATATCTGGTCAATCTCGGCGAGAACCAGGACGTCGACGTCGTACGCGACGAGGTGATGAGCGTCGTCAGGGCGTCGTTCCGGCCGGAGTTCCTCAACCGCGTCGACGAGGTGATCCTGTTCCACCGGCTGCGCCGGCAGAATATGGGCCGCATCGTCGAAATCCAGCTCAAGCGGCTGGAAAACCTGCTCGTCGATCGCAAGATCACGCTTTCGCTGGACCAGGAGGCGATCGACTGGCTGGCGGCCAAGGGCTACGATCCGGCCTATGGCGCGCGGCCGCTGAAGCGAGTGATGCAACAGGAACTGCAGGACCCGCTGGCGGAAAAGATCCTGCTCGGCGACGTCCTCGACAGTTCGACCGTCAAGGTCACAGCAGGTTCCGACCGGTTGAACTTCCGCTCGAAGCCGACGGTCGTGGCGACCGAAGCGGCGGCCTGATTCGAGGCCGCCACATAATTAAACATAAAGCGGGGCGTAGATGACGCTGGATGATTACAACAGCTTCTGCGCCTCGCTGCCGTCGACGAGCCATGTCGTCCAGTGGGGCGGCGCCCATGTCTGGAAGGTCGGAGCCAAGGTCTTTGCGATCGGCGGTTGGAGCGAGGGCAAGGAGCCGTTCGTCACCTTCAAGTGCTCCGACATCGCTTATGACGTCTTGAAGGAACAGCCCGGCCTTCGGCCCGCGCCCTATCTTGCTTCACGCGGCATGAAATGGATCCAGCGCCAGACAAGCCAAAGCATGGACGATGACGCGCTGAAGGACTATCTGCGCGAAAGCCATCGCCTTGTCGTGCTCAAGCTGACGAAGCAGGCGCGCAAGGAATTGGGACTCGCCACCAGCTAATTATGTTGCCCCCACCGCCAGAAATCCGCCATCTTCATGCCCGGTTCATGTTGGAACCTTATGGTCGGCAACTGATTTGCTGGCGAAGGGATTCGCCTGCCGCATAGGCCCGAAAATCGAATTCGATTTTTCGGAAAGCACGAAGCGGAGATTTTAAGTGTTGGAGCGTCCTTGCGTCCGAAGGGGCGCGCGGCGCTCTAATAGAGACAACGCCGGGCGGCGGCAATTACGGACCGGAGAATTTGGCCAACATGTTCCGCACGATCTTCACCCTTTCGGCGCTCGCCGCCGGGCTGCTTTCTTCGAGCGCAATGGCCGCGCCGACGGAAGACATCGCGCCGCGATCTGCCCGTGCCGCCGATGCCGGTGGTGTGCTGGTCGCCCAGAACGGCGATTTCGACGTCTATTACGACGCCAGAGGAAACCGCGTCATCGTCGATGCGGAAACCGGCCAGGTCCTCGCCATCCAGCCGCCGCAGACCAGGTTCGACCGCCGCGCGCTCCGCCGCGAGCGCTTGCGCAATCTCGGACCGGTCGAGGATGATCGCTATTATCTCGACGACCCGGAAGACGCGGCGCGCTTGCGCCGCAGGCAATTGGAGGAGGAAGGCCTGATCGTCATACCGCCGGTCGACGAATACGATCCCTACAGCGACAATTCGGTGGAAGCTTTTCCCGAAGCACCGCGCGATGACGGCAGCTATGGCAACGATTTTCCGGAAGCGCCTCAGCCGATAAAGCCGCGCACCGTCAAACGCCAGCCGCTCGACGAGGCTTCGATCGAACCGGTCGAGCCGACGGCGCCGGGCGATCAGGCGGCATTGCCGCCAAAGATCGGCGGCAAGACCGTCACTGATCCTTCGCTTTCACTCGGTGCACGACAGGATGTTGCTGCGTTGCAAGTGCTGCTCGACCGCGCCGGCGCTTCGCCCGGCGTCGTCGACGGGCGCTTCGGCTCGAATGTCGACAAGGCGCTCGCCGCCTACAACGAGATCACCGGCAGTAATCTGCGGTCGACCGATGTGGTCGGCATCCAGGCAGCCCTTGAGCAGTCCGGCGGCGATGCCTTCGCCTCCTACAGCATCACGCCCGAGGATGCGGCCGGCCCCTATGTCGCCTCGGTGCCGGAAGACTACGGCCAGAAGGCGCAGCTCGACCGGCTGAGCTACACCTCCGTCACCGAAGCGCTGGCCGAGCGGTTCCATATGGACGAGAACTATCTGAAGGCGCTCAATCCGGAAGCCAATTTCAACCGCCCAGGCACGATCATCAAGGTCGCCAATTTCGGCAGGCTGGTGGCGGAGCCGGTGACGCGCATCATCGCCGACAAGGGCAAGAAGCAGGTCCGCGCCTATGACGCGTCGGGCAAGCTAATCGCGGCCTATCCGGCCACCATCGGCTCGGCGGACACGCCTTCGCCAACCGGCACGCATGCGGTGTCGCGGGTCGCGTTAGATCCGAACTACACCTACAATCCGAACATCAATTTCAAGCAGGGCGAAAACAACAGCATCCTGACCATCCCGCCGGGCCCGAACGGCCCCGTCGGCTCGGTCTGGATTGCGCTGGACAAGCCGACCTACGGCATTCACGGCACACCCGATCCCTCCAAGATTGGCAAGACCGAAAGCCATGGCTGCGTGCGGCTCACCAATTGGGACGCGCGCGAACTGGCAAAAATCGTCTCGCCGGGCGTCACGGTGGAATTCATCGAGTGAGCGCCATCGTGAAGGAGCCGTGGTCGGTGCCATAAAGGTCCCGATCCTGTTCTGGTTTCAACGACAGCAACCCTCTGGCCGGTTGTTGCCGGCGGATCTGAGGTCTAAGCAGGCTGCATGAAGTCTCCAAGCGAAGCCGCTGCCATCTCCCTGACCGGCTCTCTTCCAGCCGACACGTTTTGCCCGCAATCGCAGCGCAGCTTCGTGCTGATCGCGGCGATCCTGGCTTCCGCGCTCGGCTTCATCGACGGTTCGATCCTGGCCATCGCCACGCCGGCGATCCGCGTCGATCTTGGCGCCAGTTTCGCCGAGGCGCAGTGGATTTCAAACTCCTATGCGCTGACGCTTTCGGCACTCATCCTTGTCGGCGGCGCCGCCGGCGACCGTTTTGGCCTGCGGCATGCTTTCGTGGCAGGCATCGCGCTGTTCATTGCCGCCTCGCTTGC
Source organism: Mesorhizobium sp. M1322 (assembly GCF_040318085.1). Taxonomy (NCBI): domain Bacteria; kingdom Pseudomonadati; phylum Pseudomonadota; class Alphaproteobacteria; order Hyphomicrobiales; family Phyllobacteriaceae; genus Mesorhizobium; species Mesorhizobium sp. M1322. Next base: position 3,727 of record NZ_JAMYLP010000082.1, on the reverse strand, counting down.
CTGCGCGGTGGCGCCGAACCCGCCGGTGCTCATTGCGTTTCGCGCCATTCAGGGCATCGGTGCTGCCATTATGGTGCCGGGCAGCCTCGCCATTATCGCCAAGGCCTATCCGAAGAAGGAGCGCGGCAGGGCGATCGGCATCTGGGCGGCGGCCTCGGCGCTGACGACGGCGCTTGGGCCGGTGCTGGGCGGCGTTGTCTTGTCGGCCTTCGGCGACGGCATGTGGCGGGCGATCTTCGCGATTAATCTGCCGCTTGGTCTTGTCTCGATCTACCTCCTGCTCGCCAAGGTCCCGGCCGACGCACCGACGGAAAAGCGCAGCCTCGATCTCGGCGGCGCTGCCCTCGCCACCTTCGCGTTCGGAGCGCTTGCCTACGGCTTGACTTCGATGAGCGCAGAGGGCGGGGGTCAAATGTCCGGCCCGAGCATTGCCGCCGGCGCGGTGCTGCTCATCGTGTTCATCGTCTTCGAGCGCCGGCAGCGCGAACCGATGATCGATCTCTCGCTGTTTCGGGTCGGCGCCTTCGCCGGCGCCAATGTGGCGACCTTCTTCCTCTATTTCGCACTGTCGGCCAACCTGTTCTATCTGCCGATGCTGCTCATCGCCGGATGGGGGCTGAGCGCGGCCGAGGTCGGCTTCATCTTCCTGCCGCTGTCGGTCTTGATCGCGCTGTTGTCGGGGCCGGTCGGCCAGTGGTCCGACCGGATCGGTCCGCGTTTCCCGATCGCCAGCGGCAGTCTTGTCGTCGCTGCCGCCTTTGCCGGCCTTGCCTTGGCGGCCTATGCCGGCATCCACAGTTTCTGGTGGGGAGTGTTTCCGCTGATGGCGCTGATGGGGCTCGGCATGGCGCTGGTCGTGTCGCCGCTGTCGACGGCGGTGATGACGGCGGTCGAGGACAAGGATACGGGTGCTGCTTCGGGAATCAACAATGCCGTCTCGCGCATCGGCGGCCTGATCGCGGTGGCGGCGATGGGGTCATTGGCGGCCTGGGTCTATGCGGCAGCGCTGAACACCGGTGCCGCATCCGGCATTCCGGGTTTCGGCGAACCGGCGCTGGCGGGCCTGGCGCCGGATCTCGATACAGCAAGGCTTGCCGCCAGCGACGCAGCCTTCGCGGCCGTCGCCTTGGCGACCGCGCTGCTTTGCCTGCTCTCGGCGATCGTGGCGTGGATGACTGTTTCCGGTGAGCGACTGCCATGGCCGCGTGGATCTGAGACTCGGCAGAGCTGAGGAGCCCGGAAGGCTCCAAGATCAGCTCAGCCTTCGATCTTGGCGCTCGCGACCTTCAGCGAATCACTGTCTTCCTGTTTGAGCAGGTCATCGATGCGCCCGCGCTCGCGCTTGAAGGCGACGAGGTCGTCGCCCTTCAGCACCTTGCCGACCGGCAGGCGAACGCGCATCGGATCGACTTTGGTGCCGTTGACGATCAGCTCGTAGTGGAGATGCGGACCGGTGGCGAGGCCGGTCTGGCCGAGAAAGCCAATAGTCTGGCCTTGGCGGACGCGGACGCCCGGCGCGATGCCTTTGGCAAAAGCGCTCTGGTGATTGTAGGAGGTCTCGTAGCCATTGGCGTGGCGGATGATGATCTGTTTGCCATAGCCGCCGGCCCAGCCGGCCTTCTCGACGATACCATTGCCGGCGGCGATGATCGGCGTGCCGATGGAGGCTGACCAATCGACGCCGGTGTGCATGCGCACATAGCCGAGGATCGGATGCCTGCGGGCACCGAAGCCGGAGCGGAATTTCCCTGCGGGCAGGGGATTGCGCAGCAGGAATTGCTGGGCGCTGCGGCCGTCCTCGTCGAAATAGTCGGTGCTGCCGTCCTGCATCTGAAACCGGTAGAAATTGCGCGTCGTGCCACCGAAGGTCGCCGAGACATAGAGCAGCTCGGATTCGTCGGATGCCTGGTCGTCGCCGTCCGGCTGTGAGAACAGCACCTCGATGCGGTCCGACGGATTGAGCCGCGACTGGAAATCGACACCGGACGCCAGGAGCTTGATCAGCCGCTTGGTCATCGCCTTGGACATGCCGTAGGAGTAGGCGGCGCGATAGATGCCATCATAGACGTTCGGCAGATTGCCGCGCACCACCACCGGCGGCGAATCGTCGAATGCGGTCAGCAATTCGGGATTGGGCTCCGGCTCCTGCGCCGGCACATATTGGCCGTGATCGTCGAGCGCGACGGTGACGATATGCTGGGCCCTGTCGTAAATGCCGGTGCGAACGACCTTGGCGGCGTCGCCATGGATCTCGAGGCCGACGCGCAGCACGGTTCCCGCCTTAAGCGCTGTCGCATTCAGCAATTTGGCGATCGCCTCGGCCATGCCGGTGGCGTCCTCGCCGGTATAGCCCGAATCGCCGAAGGCCTCGACGATGTCGCGGTCCCTGGTGAAGGGGATGATCTCCTCGGCGAAGGCCGGCGCCTGATCGTCGGGGGAAGCACGCGGCGACACCGAGACGTTTTCCGGAACGATCCTGACGTCGTAGGAGCCGGCCATGCTCTCGGCGAATGCATCGCCGAATCGCTGCGGGTCGACATAATGCAGCGACGCGACCTGAACGGCGCCGTCGCTCAGACCCGTGCCAGCCTGGCGCACCACCTTTTCCACCTCGTCGGCGGACAAGTCACTCTTTTCGTCGAAGGCCGCCGACTCGATCGGGAAATCGACCGTCTTCAGGCTCATCTCGCTTTCGACCTTGGCGCCATAGATCTGGCCGGCGGCGGCGGTCGCCGGCTGACCGGCATTGCCGTCGCGGTCATCGCCAAACACCTGCATGGGATTGAAAGGCGGATAGGCGCGGCTGGTCGTGTGCCCGGCGGCAAGCGCCATCTTGATCTGCACGAAAGGCATGGTGTGGATGACGTCGCGGTCGCCGACCTTGGTCACCATCGACACTTCCATGCGCCGTCGGTCCTTGGCCTTGGCGATCCGGCGCGGCGCCACCACCCTGGTGGTCTTGGCGATCTCGCCGGAATCGTCGCCTCTTGCAAGGCTGATCAGTTCGGCGATCTCGGGCGGCGTTGCCAATTGCTGACGGCCGTCAAGGGCCGCGAACAGTGCCACGCCCATCAGCACGCTCGACGTCACGCCCGTAAGAAAAGTGCCCGACAGCCAGCGTGCCGAAACCTCGCGCCGGTCAGGCGGGCCACTGCGACCGTCCGCAATCAGCGGCGGCTCGTTGCCGAGTTCGGCTATGACATTTTCCGTATCTGGCATCCAGAAGGGCTGCTTCTTCCCCGGGCGGGACGGCTTGTCGCTTTTGTTGTGGCCATGACATTTGCCTGTCACGGCGGGCGAAGTCAACGAAGCGCCTGGCTTCGGGCGAAATCCCCAGTCATACTTCTCTCTTAGTGACTCTCTTACAGTCTTTTATAAGGGTGCCGCGCCGGTGGTGCATGCGCCTGCTCGTTGGCCTTGGTGTCAAACCGCAATACGGCGGCAATAGGGCTCCGTGGTGGTAGTCGGCTTTGTTATCCCCATGCCGCCGCGGAAGTCGGCTACTGAAATCAGCGCCGCAATCTTTCGTCGCAAAAAATTCAAAAAAGACCGAAATCGTTGTTGACACTTTGGACGCCTGCCGACTATATACGCCTCACCAACGAGGGCGGCGCGCCGCTGGCGACGAAGAAGTTCGCTTCTAGATCTGCCCTCTGCGAAATTCAAGAGAGCCGCGTGAGCGACACTCGAACGGCCCCGAGCCACAAGCGTACGGGCCACGACCTCG
>NZ_JAMYLP010000081.1:0-27291 GCF_040318085.1 Mesorhizobium sp. M1322 | reverse complement strand
CATTCGCCGTCAAGTTGACGCGGGGTGGAGCAGCCCGGTAGCTCGTCAGGCTCATAACCTGAAGGTCACAGGTTCAAATCCTGTCCCCGCAACCACTGATACCGACACTCCCGCAGCGAAAGCTGCGGGAGTGTTCTTTTTTGTAGTCTTTCCAATTGTTTGGCGCTCAATCCAGTTGAGGATCGTGCCTAGCTCGCCATAGAGCGTTGCGTCGATCTTGCCGCGATTGTTGCCAGGGCGCAATACGATCTTCTCGATGAGCGAGCGTAATGCCTCCGCAGCCTCTGCCCGCCCATCAGGGCGGTTGAGCGCCTCTGTCAACCCGGCCACTTTCTTCGCATAGATCGCCGAGGCGCTAGGCAAGAGGGCCGGGGCATTCTCCAGCACGTCGGCGAGGAGAGCGGACAGTTCGGCCTTGCGTGTTTGCAGCTTCTCGATTTTCTCTTTGAGCGTGAGGGGAGGTACGCCGGCAAGAATGGCGTTGATGGCCTTCTCCAGTTCGCGCCCGGTCTTCTCGAGCTCGACTCGCCATGCGTCGCCATTGGACCGGCGCTCACGGTTGAGCCGGTTCGTCTCTTCCGCATGAGCTCGCATGGCCTCCGCTGCTACCTCTGGCAACATCATCCGGTTTTTGAGACCGGCGAGCACGCGGCTCTCCAATTCCTCGCGGGGGATCGTGCGACTGTTGGAACAGGATTTGTTGGCGATGTGGCTCGATCAGGCGAAGCGGCCGGCGCCACGGAGCGAGTAAGAGCCACCGCAGCAGCCGCAAAAGATCAGACCGGACAGCAACGACTTCGGCCGGCGTGCTCCGTTCAGCTTGTTCTTCCTATGGTGCTCGCGCACCGCCTCGGCCACATTGGCGTACTTCTCGCTGATCTCGCTCTGGCGTGCACGGACCGCCTGCCAGAGTTGGTCATCGACGATCCGCAACTCGGGAACCTCACGATACGGTCAGATTCCGGATTGATGCGCGACACGCGCCTGCCAGTGGACGGATCCTTCACATAGCGAAGTCGGTTCCAGATCAGCCGTCCGATATAGAGTTCGTTGTTGACGATGCCAGAGCCGCGCTTCTGATGCCCGCGGATCGTCGTGTCGATCCAGGGCTTGCCGCCGGGACCAGCAACACCCTCCTCGTTCAGCGTCTTCGCAATGGTGCGCGGGCCGATGCCGGCCGCAAAGTCGCGAAAGATGCGACGCACGACCTCGGCTTCGTAAACGTCGATCTCGCGGTCGCCTCTGATGAGTTCGCCGCGATGGTCTAGCTTCTTGAGGATCTTGTAGCCGTAGCAAAGCCCGCCGCCGGACTTGCCGTCCTCGATCCGACCGCGGAGGCCACGATGCGTCTTGGCGGCAAGGTCCTTGAGGAACAGCGCATTCATCGTGCCCTTCAGGCCAACATGCAGCTCCGTGATCTCCCCCTCTGCTAGGGTGACGATCGGCACGCCGGCGAACTTCAGATGTTTGAACAAGGTGGCGACGTCGGCCTGATCCCGGCTTACTCGGTCCAGCGCCTCGGCGACCACCAAGTCAAACTGGCCTTCCTGTGCATCCTGCAGCAGCATCTGGATGCCAGGCCGCAGGATCATACTCGCCCCGGATATGCCTGCATCCTTGTAGCAGCCGACGATTTCCAATTTTCCCGCTTTGCTTGCTCGCGACAGATGCGGAACTGATCTTCGATCGACGAGTCACGCTGACTGTCAGACGAGTATCGGGCGTAAAGCGCAATGCGGGTCATCTGGTGTGTCTCTCGGCTTCGGCCCGTCAGGCGGCTTCGTCCTGGCGAGTGGGGCGGATCAGCACCTCGGCCGAGATGCCGAGCTGCTCGTGCAGGCTACGGATCATCTCAATCGAGAGGCCGCGTCGGCGGTTAAGCACCTCGGCTACGCGGCCCCGTGTTCCGATTATTGGTTCCAGATCCTTGCGGGACAGCCCCTGCTGCTCCATGCGGAACTTGATCGCCTCGATCGGGTCGGGCGGGTCCATCCGATGGTGCTTTTCCTCATAGACCTCGATCAGCGTTGCCAGCACGTCTAGCCGGTCACCCTTCGGCGTGCCGCTCTTTGCTCCCCAAAGGCGCTCCACTTCGGCAAGCGCTGCCTCATAATCCGCTTCGGAGCGGACGGGCTTCAGGTCAGTCGCCATGCTTCACCTCCGTTACGTCGATCCTGTCATAGGCCCTGTGGGCGCCAATCCACTTGATCCAGACAATGCTCTTCTCGAAGTCGGCTGCCACCACCAAGCCGGCATTGCCCTTGATGTTAAAGACGATCCGCTCGGCGCTGACGATGCTGGCCGTGGCATAAAGGCGCTTCACATCAGCCGAACTTTTCCAGTCCGCCTTGCTGACTTCGTCGAACCACGCATCTAACGCAGCCTTCACTGCCGGCTGGTCTTTGTGCCTCTCAAGCCTGTCGACGAACTCCCGCAAAGTGCGACGGGCAATAATCCTCATGCTGCAACCTTACTTTGGTCCCGAAATGGGTACAAGTCAAATCTGCAAACGACCCCGGCGGGAAGTATCGCCGGGAATGGAAAGCGCTGCTCGAGGCAGGGTTCAAGGGCGATCGTCGGACCGCGTCCCGGCTTTCGTACGCCGTTCGGCTGTCAGCCTAGGTTCGAACTGCTCGCGGGCGATCTGACGGCCGATTAAGCGGGCGAGACGTAGGATAGCCGCGTGTGCGACGGCCGGAGATCCGGCAGACGTCTCGGACTCAACCGCCGTGGTGCGAACCTCGATCCTGATCCTATCTCGTTTGGCTGCCATGCCTACAGACCCCGGTCCGAGCATCATCAGGGACCATCGGAAACTCATTGGAGGCATAGAGGGAAGGGGGGCGCCGCCGTTGTGCGGCGAATCGGCTACCGCGACTTAAAAAAGGGCTGGGTTGGCCTGGACTCGATTGATGAACGTACAGGACCGAATCGATCGTCGGGGGTTCGAGTCGGGAGAGCGTTACCGCCTTCCCCCACATTCTGGGACCCTGCGATATTCTCTACGGTGTTGGGCGTGATGGACGTGTCTCGGTGCTGCAAAGACCGGTGGCGAACGGGAAGTCGGACGACCTACGTTTTCCACGACGCGAACGGCAGCTTTGCGCCGCAAGTCGGGCGCTCGGGTGTAGTTTCTACTTTCCTCAAAGCGGACGTTGAAGATATGCGGACTTTGGTCCGCGGTTGACCGATTGTGTTGAAAAATCAGCCGTATCGACACTCGGCTCTGAAAGTTCTGAGACACTAAGTATGGTGACTCGTCTCTCGTGATTGCCATTGGCTAACTTTACTGGACCCGATGCTGGAAGAACTGCAAAAACAGTTCCCGCTCCGTGGTGATGTCGAGCTTTTCGTAGATGCGCCGGCGATGGTTCTTGACGGTGCCGACGGTGATGCCGAGACGCTCGGCGATGTTCGCCGTCGGGTGACCGGCCAGGATCAGCTGGACAAGTTCCCGCTCGCGGAGAGACAGCTCTGGCCACAGGCTCGCCGGGATGGTCGGCTCCTGCCGCGGCGAGGCGCCGGGACCTGTCGGCGCCGACGTGCGGGAGAACTCGGCCGCGTGCGCCTTGATGTCGAGTGCGTGCAACGCCTCGAACACCGGTAGCCGCTCATCCAGCAAGGCGATCTCGCTGTCCTTGAACGACATCGTCGAGCGGTCGAGGAAGATACCGAGGCACCAGTCGCCGCCATCCGCCAGCATGATGCCGACCTCGTTGCAGATTTCCGACTGCGCCAGGAAGCCGGCTATGTATTGGCCGCGCTTGGCCTCGTCGTCGGCAAGCCGCTTCAGCGGAATGATGCCCAGCCTTCGCTCGCGCCGCCACGAGGCATAAAACGGATCGAAGACATAATAGCTGGCGAGGTAGCGCTGGACCATCTCGTCCGAGAAGCGCCGGTGCTTGACGAATTCCGGCGTCCTGGTCGCCGAATAGCGCGTCACGGTGACGAGGTCGTGGTCGATGTCCGCGCCGATCAGGTCGATCAAGCAGTCGACATGGCTGTCCGTGCCGGTGGCGGCGATCGCTTTGGCGAGCGGCGCCCAGATATTGCCCATGCGCATGCCCTTTTCTCGGTTATGTCGGCCCAGCCGTCATTGTGTCTTTAGGCATATGGCGCGATGCCGCCCGTCGAATCTAGCCTAGCGTCAACTTAGACCAAATCCCGAGGCGACCGTGACCCAACCCAACCTCACCGGCCCCATTGTTGGTAACCCGCCAATCATTTTGGCAATCCGATCGTGATCGGTATCGACGCCGGCGGCACCATGACCGACACGATCCTTGTCGATCAGGACGGCCACTTCAAGATCGGCAAGTCGGCAACCACTCCGAAGAACGAAGCCGAGGGTTTTCTGGCCTCGGCCGAGGACGCGGCAGACGCCTGGGGCATATCGCTGGAATCGCTGTTTTCCGGCGTCAATGTCGTGCTCTATTCCGGCACCGGCATGCTCAACACGCTGTTGTCGCGCACCGGCCGCCGGCTTGGGCTGATCACCACCAAGGGCCTCGAGGATATGATCCTGATGGGCCGCGGCCTGCAGGCCTGGGCCGACTATTCCTATGCCGACCGGCTGCACGCGGTCACCCACCATCATCCCGATCCGCTGGTGCCGCGCCGCCGCACCCGCGGTGTCACCGAGCGCATCGACCAGTTTGGCGACATCGTGCTACCGCTCTACGAGCATGAGGTTTCGGCCGCCGCCAAGAAGCTGATCGCCGACAAGGTCGAAGCGATCTGCATCATGACCATCTTTTCGCACGTCAATCCGGTGCACGAGAAGCGCATCGCCGAGATCTGCCGCGAGGAGGTCGAGAAGGCCGGCGCTGACATCATCGTCTACACCAGCCACGAGGTCCGCCCGGTCATTCGCGAACAGTCGCGGCTGAATTCGGTGCTGATCGAGGCCTACGCGACCTCGCGCGGCCGCAAGCAGCTCAAGGGGATCGAGGACGTCTCGAAGAAATACGGCTTCAAATATGGCGTCCAGACGCTCCTCTCCTTCGGTGGCCTGACCTCGATCAACCATCCGCGCCTGCATGAAACCATGATCTCCGGCCCGATAGGCGGCATTTTGGGTGCTGCCTATGTCGGCAAGCTGATCGGCAATGACTCACTCATCTGCTCGGACATGGGCGGCACCTCCTTCGACATGGGTGTCATCACCCGCGGCCAGACGCGCATCGAGAACGAGCCGCTGATGGACCGCTTCAAGCTCAATGTGCCGACGCTGCATCTCGACACGATCGGCGCCGGCGCCGGCATGATCCTCAAGGTCGATCCGCTGACGAAAAAGGTCTCTCTCGGACCGGAAAGCGCCGGCTCCGATCCCGGTCCGATCTGCTTCGACCGTGGCGGCACCGAACCGACCATCGCCGACTGCGACGCCATTCTCGGCCGGCTGAACCCGCACTATTTCCTCGGCGGCAAGGTCGTGCTGCAGGTCGACAAGGCTCGGCAAGCCTTCGAAGAGAAATGCGCCCGCGTGCTTGGCGTTGGCGTCGAGGAGGCGGCCGAAGGCATGATCGACATGCTCGAGGCCGACGCCAACAATGCGCTGCGGCGCGTCATCTCCGGCCAAGGCATCCACCCGTCGGAGTTCACGCTGCTCTCCTATGGCGGCTCCGGTCCGCTGCACCTTGCCGGCTGCTCGCGCGGCATCGGCTTCAAGGACATCATCACCTTCCAGTTCGCCGCGGCGTTCTCCGCTTTCGGCTGCACGACAGCCGATTTCATGCGTCGCCATTCGGTGTCGACGCAGCACGACATCCCTTCGCGCGCCGACGACGCGACGCTTGCCGGCTTCGGCGTTAAGGTCACCACGGTGTGGAACGATCTGACCAAAGCGGGGGTCGACGAGATGATTGCCGACGGCCATGCCCGCGAGAAGATCAAAACCGTGCCGTTCCTGATGATGCGCTACACCGGCCAGCTCGAGGACGTCGAAGTCATGGCGCCGCTTGCCGAGGTCAATTCGGCCGACGACATGCGCAAGGTTCTCGACGAGTTCGAGGCGGTCTACGCCAAGGTCAACCATCGCGTCTCGCGCTATGGCGAAGCAGGCTTCACCATCACCGAGCTCGGGCTGATCGCCACCGCCGACAAGGTCAAGCCGGTGCTGCTCAAGCGGCCGCTCGGCGCCTCCAATCCCGCCTCCGCCCACAAGGGCGTGCGCGAGGCCTATATCGCCGGCAGCTGGCACAAGGCCAATCTCTACGAGATGGACCTGCTTCAGCCCGGCCATGAAGTGATCGGTCCGGCCATCATCGAACATCCCGCCACGACGCTCGTCGTTCATCCGCAAGATCGCGTCTTCGTCGATGAATGGACGCTGCTGCACTATTCCCATGCTTGAGAGGGCGACCGCCATGTTGGACAAACCTGTCTCGGCCCTGCGCCTTCGCGAAAGGCTGCTCGATTCCGAACGGCTGATGGAAGAGACCGGCTGCTATGACGGCATCACCGAGCTGTCGCTACGCAACCAGGACCCGCTGAAATTCGAGACGCTGCACACCAAGCTGCGCGCCTATTGCGTCTCGGCGCGCGAAATGGCCGTGCAGGTGCCCGACGTCATGGACGTGGTGCCGATCTTCCATGAAGGGACGCTGGTCGGCTGGGCGGGTGCCGTCTGCCACGAACTGGAGGCCGGCGGCATCACCCCGGGTGGCGACGTTTGTCTCGCGCAGGAGCGCTTCACCGAAGGCCTGTTCGTCTGCGCCGAGAAGATCGGCGAGAACGACGAGATCCGCCGTGACTACGTCATCCGCTGTGAGCGCAATCTGCGCATGCCGATCTACTGGGTGCTCGACGAAAAGGCCAAGGTCGCCTCCTGCATCGACATGCGCGAGAGCGTCAAGCAGCTGATCTCCGAGATCGGCCTCGACTACTGGATGAAGGTGTCGAAGGAGTTCATCGAGGAAGGCCGGCGCGCCCAGCTCGCCCGCACCCGCCAGATCACCGTTCCGGGTATCTATCGCGGCCACACTTTTTACGGCCACGTCACCGCCGGCAAGCCAGGTTTCCAGCTGCTAGGCGATCCGGATTGGCTCTACAACATCCCGATCGAGATGGAGATCGGCACCGACGGCAAGATCACCATGGACTTCGAGGGCACCCAGCCCTGGGGCTACCATTCGATGAACTGCACGCCGGCCGGCATGGATGGCGGCATGTTCGTGACGCTGACCCAGCACATGAATTTCGAAGGCCTGGTCAATGACGGCGCCTGGATGGCGACCCAACTGAAACTGCCGCACGGCACCTGGACCAACCCCGACAACGAGATGGTGGCCACCGCCACATCATGGGCGTTGCTGCTGCCAGCCTACGGCGTCTTTCAGCGGCTGCTGTCGCGCAGCTTCATCGCCCGCGGCTTCGTCGAGGAGGCTTTCGTCGGCCAGGTAAACAGCCCGATGATCGAAATGGGCGGCGAAAGCCAGTATGGCACGCCGTTCGGAATGGCGCATTTCGAATGCGCTGCGGCCGGCTCCGGTGCGCTGGCCATCAAGGATGGTCTCGATACCGCCTATGTCGGCTGGAACCCGGAATCCGACATGGGCAATATCGAGGTCTGGGAACAGTCGATGCCGATGGTCTATATCGGCCGCTCGATCGTGCCGAATTCCGGCGGCGCCGGCAAATATCGCGGCGGCTGTTCCTTCGTCTCGACCTGGCTGATCAACAAGACCTCGCATCTGCGGCTGCACACGTCGGAACATTCCTCGCGCGTGTTCGACAATGGCGGCATGTGCGGCGGCTATCCGGCGCCGACCTGCCAGAAGCACCGCGCCGTGCGCAACTCCAACATTCACGAACTGGCGGCCAAAGGTGAGCCGCTGGCGCATGCGCCGGGCACCGACCCGCATGTCTCGGATTATGAGAGGAACATCGGCGGCGACCATGTCGTGGTCGAGGGCCCCTACATCACTGCCCCGCACAAGGCAGGCGACATTTTCAGCCATTCCTACAATGGCGGCGGCGGCTATGGCGACGTGCTGGAGCGCGACCCGGTCAAGACGGCATGGGATGTCGAGAACGGTTTTCTCACCCGCGAAGCGGCGGACCAGGTTTTCGGCATCGTGCTCAGGGACGATGCCGAGGGCTACCCGGTCGCCGATATCGACGCGACCGTAAAACGCCGCGCCGCCATGCGCAAAGAGCGTCTGGCCAAGGCAATCCCGGTGGCGGACTGGCTCGCGGCCGAGCGGGGCCGCGTCGAGAAGGCCGACTTCGCCCCTGAGGTGAAGAAAATGTACGCCAGCGCGATCAAGCTGTCGTCGCGATTCACCAGGGAATTCAGTGATTTCTGGAACGTCGACGCCAGATCAATCTTCACGCCGGGAGCAAAGCCATGACCTCGTACAGCAAGGAAGTCATTCGCGATCTGGCCGCTGGCCAGCTGCCTTGGCCGCAGACAAGGCGCATCATGAGCGCCTACAAGGACGATGACCGCTTCTTCAAGATGGTCGCCGTGTATCAGGACCGTGTCGCCTGGAAGGATACGATCCTGCTGCCGGTCTCGGATCACCTGTTCATCTGCCAGAGCGGCGACGAGCGGATCACTCGCTGCGAATGCAGCCATTCCTTCGGCGACTACCGCAAGAACTGGAAGCTCAAGGCCGTGATCAACGTCCGCAACACCGAGGAATCGCTGCGCGAGATCTATCCCAACAGCGATCTGCCCGACCCCGAGTGGATGGAGATCCGCGAGTTCATCTGCCCGCAATGCGGCACGCTGCACGAGCTCGAAGCTGCTGCCCCCGGCTACCCGATCGTCCATGATTTCGAACCCGATCTCGAAGGTTTTTATCGCGAATGGCTGGGGAAGCCACTCCAGGGAACATAATGTTGTGAACCGCGTCGCAGGCAAGGTAGCGCTCGTCACCGGGGCCGGCATGGGCCTCGGGCGGGCGGCTGCGTTGCTGCTTGCGGCGGAAGGTGCCAGGGTTGTCGTCACCGATATCGATGAGGCGGCCGCCGGCGAGACGGCTGAGTTGATAACGCAGGATGGCGGCGAAAGCCTCTCACTTCGCCACGACGTTTCGAACCCCGAAGACTGGCCGCCGGTGATGGAAGCTGCGGCGAAAAGATTCCGCCGGCTCGACGTGCTGGTTAACAATGCCGGCATCGCTATCGCCAAAAACATTGAGGACACTTCGCTGGAGGAATGGCGGCGCACCATGGCCGTCAATCTCGACGGCGTGTTCTTCGGCTGCCAACAAGGCATCCGCCTGATGAAGGCATCGAGCGGCGGTTCGATCATCAACCTGTCTTCCATCGATGGCGTCATCGGCGAGGCGGATCTTGCCGCCTATTGCGCCTCGAAAGGCGGCGTGCGCACGCTGACCAAGGCGGTCGCCGTGCACTGCGCCGAAAAGCGCTACGGCATCCGCTGCAACTCGATCCATCCCGGCTACATCTGGACGCCGCAGACCGAAAACTATCTGCGCGACCTTGGCACGCTGGAGCAGGAGAAGACGCGGGCACTCGCTCGCCACCCGATCGGCTTCCTCGGCGAGCCCAACGACATCGCCTACATGGTCCTCTACCTCGCCTCGGACGAATCGAAATTCGTCACCGGCTCCGAAATGGTTGTCGATGGAGGCTACCTTGCAGTGTGAATTTCAAATCCCAATGGGCTTGATTGTCTGCCCTGGACCGACCGGAGAACGCGCGCGATGACAAACCTCTCCGGCCGCAGCGCGATCGTCACCGGCGGATTCTCGGGCATGGGCTCTGCCATAGCGACGGCGTTGGCGGAGGCTGGCGCCAACGTCGCTGTCGGCTCCTATATCGCGCTCGCCGGCGTCGACAAATCCGATGCCGCCTACTATCCCGGCGCGGACGAAATCGAGCGCATACGCACCGCCCTTGCGTCCCACGGCACGAAGGTCCATGCCGCGCATCTCGACGTGCGTGACAGCGACGTCACCAATCGTTTCGCGGCCGACGCGGAGGCGGCCATCGGCCCTATCGACATTCTGGTCAACGCCGCCGGCACTACTGCCGAGCAGCCGGTCTGCGGCCATTCCGACGCGCTGTGGGACAAGATCGTCGACACCAATCTCACCGGCGCCTTCCGTGTCACCCGTGCAGTGCTGCCCGGCATGATCGAGCGCGGTTGGGGCCGTATCGTCAACATCGGCTCCACCGCCGCGTCCGTCGGCTGGAAGGACAATCCGGCCTACTGCGCCTCCAAGGCCGGACTTCTCGGCCTGACCCGCTGCGTGGCGCTGGAAGGCGCCGCCCATGGCGTCACCTGCGTCATGATCAGCCCGACCTGGGTCGAGACCGAACTGATGCGCCGCAACGTGGCGCAGGTCGTCGAGCGCGAAGGCAGGGGACGGACCGCGCAGGAAGCGATGGCCGAGATCGCCCGGGGCAACCCGCAGCAGCGCATGCTGCAGCCGCAGGAGATCGCAGCTTTGGCAGTCTTCCTGTGCTCGGACATGGCCAGGGGCATCACCATGGAAAACATACAGATCACCGGCGGAGCACTGTGGTAGCGCTCTTGCGGGATGGGTGCGGCCTTCATGGGAGGAGGCCGGCATTAGGTAAGGAAAGTCCAACCGACAGGGGAACTGATATGAAAAGGACCAATGTCTTGAAAGGCGCCGGCATCGGGCTGGCGCTCCTGCTTGCAGCGAACACTCAAGCACGAACCGCCGAACTTGGGGCCAAGGATGAGCCGATTAAGCTTGCCATGCTCGAATGGACCGGCGCTCACGTCTCCACCCGCATCGCCGGCCAGTTGCTCGAAAAGATCGGCTACAAGGTCGAATACGTCACCGCCGGCAATTTTCCGCAATTCTCCGGTCTTGCCGACGGCTCGCTGAGCGCCTCCGTGGAGATCTGGCTGAACAATGTCGGCGACATCTATCCCAAGGTGCTGGCCGAGAAGAAGATAGAGGACATCGGCAAGCTCGATCTCGAAACGCGCGAAGGCTGGATCTATCCGAAGTTCATGGAGAAGGTCTGCCCGGGCCTGCCCGACTGGACGGCGCTGACCAAGCCCGAATGCGTGCAAGCGCTGTCGACGCCCGAGACGGCGCCCAATGGCCGCTTCCTTGATTATCCGGCCGATTGGGGCTCGCGCGCAGCGACCATCCTGGCCGACAACAACATGCCCTACACTGCCGTGCCGGCGGGGTCGGAGGGCGCGCTGGTCGCCGAGCTTGAATCCGCTGAGGCAGCCAAGTCGCCGCTGGTCATGATGTTCTGGGGTCCGCACTATGCGCTCGCCGAAAACGATGTCGGCTGGATCAAGATGCCGCCCTGCAAGGAACAGGGCAACGAGCACTGCATCACGCCGCCCGACGTCAACAAGATCGTCTGGTCCGGCTTTGGCGCCAAATGGCCCGCCGCCTACGCTTTCCTCAAGGCCTTCAAGATGGATGCCACCGAACAGCAGAAGATGATGCTGGCCGTGGACAAGGACGGCAAGGATCTCGACGCCGTCGTCAAGGAATGGGTCGACAAGAACGAGCCCGCCTGGAAGCCCTGGGTCGATGCGGCTAAGGGATAGAGGCTCGATGTCTCGGGGATAGAGGCTCGATGTCTCGCCGCTTGAGCGGCGGTCGATTTGCCAACCTGGCTTTGCATCAAGCGAAGCCGGGTTTCGGTCGCGCGAGGGCCTGAGCGAATGAACACTGCCGCACCGCGAATCAAGCTTGCCTGCCGCAATGTGTGGAAGGTCTACGGGCGGCGTCCTGCCTATTATTTCGATTCACGCGGCTACATCATCGAGCCGGACGCGCTGGCCGAGCGGCTGCGCTCGGAAGCGCATCTGCCCGCCGTGGTCGATGCCACGTTCGAGGTGGCGACCGGCGAGATCTTCGTCATCATGGGGCTCTCCGGCTCTTGCAAGTCGACGCTGGTGCGCTGCCTGTCGCGGCTGGTCGAGCCGAGCGCAGGCGAAATTCTCCTCGACGGCCGGGATCTGCTGAAAGCCACCGGCAAGGAACTCATCGAACTGCGCCGCCATGCCATGGGCATGGTGTTCCAGAATTTCGGCCTGCTGCCGCACCTTACCATTCTGGGCAATGTGGCGTTCCCACTGAAGATCCAGGGCAAGCCGGTCAAGGAGCGCGAAGCCCGCGCCCGCGAAATGATTGCGCTGGTCGGCCTCGAAGGCCGTGAGACCTCGTTTCCGCATCAGCTCTCAGGCGGGCAGCAGCAGCGCGTCGGCATCGCCCGCTCGCTCGCAGTCGGCCCGGAACTGTGGTTCCTCGACGAGCCGTTCTCGGCGCTCGATCCGCTCATCCGAAGGCAGATGCAAGACGAATTCCTGCGTCTGCAGCGGATGCTGAAGAAGACCATCGTCTTCATCACCCACGACATGGCCGAAGCCTTTAGGCTGGCCGACCGGCTCGCCATCATGCGGGCCGGCAAGATCGTCCAGATCGGCCGTCCGGCCGATATCGTGCTCAACCCGGCCGACGACTATGTCGCCCAGTTCACCGAGGACATGCCGCTGCTGCGCGTCATCAGGGCCGGTGATCTCGCAGCACCGCTGAACGGAGCGGCGGTGCCTGATGAAAGCATCGCCGCCGATGCCAGCCTGGAGGATCTTATTCCACGTCTGGCTTCGGGCGTTTGTGAATTCAGCGTGAAGGGCGAGGGCGTCGGCCCGCCGGCGCTGCTGACCGCTGGGGCCGTGCTTGCCGTGCTGGAGCGGGAACAGACAAGGCGAACACGGTCGTGACGGCGCCGGCCACGTCGTTCCGACCCCCGCCAAGGGTCGCAATGGAGCCGGCCCTGCTTCCCTGCTGTGTCTCATCCTGAAAGCCGATTTCCCCTGGTTGGTGACATTTCCCAAGGAATGGACCCTGCCGCTCGCGGCAGGCGTGAACGCGGTCACGGACACCGTCGTGACCGTCGTTCAGCCGGCGTCCCGAGCCCTTTCCGCAGCGCTCGAAGCGCCGATGCGCGGCGCTCGTCTCGTCCTGGTCTGGCTGCCATGGCCGGCGGTTATGCTGGCGGTGGCGGCATTGGCGCTGAAATCGAGCGGCATCCGGCTGGCGGTTTTCGCCGTGCTTGCGCTCGGCTACATCCTGGTTGCCGGCTATTGGCCGCAAAGCATGAGCACGCTGTCCTTGGTACTGCTTGCCGTACCGATCTCCACCGTGCTCGGCTTCGCGCTTGGCGTGCTTGGACATATCAGGCCCGGCAAGTGCCCGGTGTTGTTGGGCGCGCTCGACTTGATGCAGACCGTGCCGGCCTTCGCCTATCTCATCCCGCTGCTTCTGCTGTTCGGCTTCGGCCCCGTGGTCGGGCTGATCGCCAGCGCCATCTATGCGACGCCGCCGATGGTGCGCAACACAATCGCATGCCCCCCGATATCAGCGAAGCCGGATTGATGAGCGGCTGCACGCGCCGCCAGCAATTCTGGCATGTACAGGTGCCGACCGCGCTGCCGCAGATTTTGGTCGGCTTCAACCAGACGACGATGGCTGCATTGTCGATGGTGATCGTCGCCGCCATCATCGGCGGCTTCGAGGACATTGGCTGGGAGGTGCTTTCGTCGATGCGCAAGGCCGAGTTCGGCCAGAGCATTCTGTCGGGCCTGGTGATCGCACTGCTCGCGATCCTCATCGACCGGCTGACGATCGGCTTTGCCAGGGAACGCTCGACTGGACCGACAGCGGCCATGACCTGGATGACCACTCGCAAGCTGGTGATGTTGTTGTTGTTCGCAGTCGCATTGGCGATCGCCATCCGTGTTCTGTTGCCGGATGAAACGCTGTTGCCGGCCAGTGGGCTGCGCATCCAGGTCGGCGGCGTCAATCAATGGCTGCTCGGCCTCGTGCGCGACTATGCCTGGTTCTTCAACGGCCTGCGCAACGGTGTGCTCTATTGCCTGTTGCTGCCGCTCAGGATCGGCATCTCGGGCGCTGCCGTTCCCGCCATTTGGGGATTCACGTTCTCGCCTATGGCGAACGCGATCTATGCTGGCGCCGTTCTGTTCGCCTCCGCATCGCTGCTGCATCGCTTCAACTGGCGGCAGGCGCTGGCGCTGCTGGTCGCCGGCACCTTGCTCTACACCGGCTTTCTCGGTTTCCCCTGGCCGGTCTTCATCCTCGGCGTTGCCTTGCTTGCCTTTCAGGTTGCCGGCCTGCGGCTCGCGTTCTTTGCCGCGGCAGGCTTTCTGCTGATCCTCGTCAACGGCTTGTGGGGGGCGCTGGTCCAGTCGCTCTATCTCTGTACGCTGGCGGTGCTGCTTTGCTTGGTGATCGGCGGGGCGCTCGGCGTCTGGGCCGCTTATAGCGAGCGGGTTTCGCGCATCCTGAAGCCGGTCTGCGATACGCTGCAGACGATGCCGCAATTCGTCTTCCTCATTCCGGCGTTGATGTTCTTCAAGGTCGGCGAGTTCACCGCGCTGATCGCAATCATGCTCTACGCCATCGTGCCGCCGATCCGCTATGTCGAGCATGGCTTGCGCCATGTACGGGCCGATGTTGTCGAGGCGGTCGAACAGATGGGCGCGACAACGGCGCAGACACTATTCCAGGCGAAGCTGCCGCTGGCGCTGCCGGTGGTCATGCTTGGGCTCAACCAGACCATCATGGCGGCACTATCCATGCTTGCTATTGCCGCCCTGGTCGGCACGCGCGATCTCGGACAGGCGGTCTATGTTGCGCTCGGCAAGGCCGATGCCGGTATGGGCCTGATCGCCGGCCTGTCGATTGCGTTCCTGGCCATCTTAGCTGATCGGCTGATCCAAGCCGCCGTGGCAGGCAATACATCGACCATTTGAAAAAGACACGTTTGACAACGACGACAATGGTCAGATGTGCTGCTAACCGCCTCTTCCTGAACGACTGCTCTCGTCCAAAACGTCGACATTACGTTCGATGAGGTCGGCTTTCTGGCCCAATCATCCCGAAAGCGGACGTTCCGCTTTCTCTTCTCGGCAAAGGTCAGCATTTCCATGGGTGACCAGATACAACATTGGGTGTCCTCGGAATTGAGGTCAGTCAGTCAAGGGTGTTGCGAAGACGAGGGGTTCGCGCCAACGGAATCCCGCAAAGAGATTGCGACCGACCGAGTAGCACCAACGCGCGTCGTTTCCACATGGTCATTCCTTCATGAGAATCTCGCCAAGATCGGCGAGGCGCTCGATCACGTGGTCCGGTCTGAATGGAAACCGGTCCATGTCAGGTCGCGTGCTCACCCCAGTAAGTACAAGGGCTGTCTTCAGGCCAGATTCCAATCCGGCGACAACGTCCGTATCCATTCTGTCTCCGACCATGATGGTATCGGCTGCACTAACTCCTAGGCGATCGAGCGCGCTTCGCATCATGAATGGGTTCGGCTTGCCGACGAAATAGGGCTGACGGCCGGTGGCCTTTTCGATCAGTGCTGCGATCGAGCCGCAGGCCGGATGGAAGCCACGCTCGGTCGGGCCTGTGGCATCCGGATTGGTGGCGAGAAACCACGCGCCCTTTGCCACAAGCTCAGCGCCGGTGGCGATCTGCTCGTAGTGGTACGAAGTGGTGTCGCCGAGGACGACGAAATCTGGGGCAAACTGCGTGATCCTACAGCCTGCGTGCCGCAGGGCCTCGACCAGGCCATTTTCGCCGATGACATACGCGGTTGATCCGGGCTTTTGCAGCTCCACGAATCGCGCAGTGGCGAGCGCCGACGTGTAGATGTGCTCTGGCTGAACAGGGAAGCCCAACCGTCTTCAAACGCTCCGCATGGTCTTCCGGCGTGAAGCGCGAGTTGTTGGTGAAGATCTGAAACGGCTTGCCGGTGGCGATCAGCCCGGCGACATAGTCGACCGAGCCTGCAATCGGCTGGCCGCCGCGGATCAGAACCCCGTCCATGTCAAGCAGGTGCGCTACTATCATCAGACTTCGCCCCGTGATGTCTCTGGATTGGCGCATGGCAGAGGTGCGCTATAGTTCACGTACGTTGTTCCCTTTCTAGGTGATCGAGTGGGCCAATGTACGCACCAAGAGCAATGTGGGAACGGCATGCGATCGTCCGTGCGGCAATTAGGACATTGCAGCGTGCAAAAGGGTCCGTTGAAGTTCGCTCGAAGATGATGCGGTGTCCGATGGCCGCCCATTTCGGGGCGGATCGGATGCATCGGCACTTGAGATTGGTGTGGTTGATGAGGTAGCGCCAGAGCGCTACCGCCTTTCCCCATATTCCGCTGACTGCCAATTCAGGCTTCGCTGCTACGGCTGAACGGGCCGAGCTTGTGCGGTGCAACGGCGTTACCTAGTCTACCGCAAGCTGGCATTTGCCGGTGGGCTGACAGCGAAAGCAATCCAACGACGGCTTCAAATATTCAGGTTGAACTGCGGGTATGTCGTCGGCAACCGGGGGCATTCCGAAAATCGCTGCGAAGTGAAAGTCTCACCCAAGATACGGATGAGACAAGAGACATCTGATTGAGCGGGTTCCTGCTCGCAGGGAACCGTCCTGCGGTCTGCGCTTGGATGGACTCGTTTCCATGGCGCGAGGTGCGCTGTTCCTCACCCGTTGTCGAATGTCGCGGCAAAGTGCCTTGCGACCGGGAGGAGACCTGGAATGACCGACATCAAATTCACGTCCGGCCTGAGCGTGGTGGCAGATGCCCATGTCGCCTTTCGCGGCACGCCCTTCGTCGAACGGACGGCGCCACTGAACCAGAACGCACTCTGGATGCGCTGGGACAGGAACATGGTCGTCGATTGCTACTCCGACATGGTCGAGGAACTGGCGGCTATCCGCAACAGGGTGGCCATGGGTGACATGTCGCCACTATCGAAATATGTCATTGCGGGTCCGGCTGCCGAGAGATGATGGATGCGCTCATCCCGCGCGACATCAAGAAGCTGCAGGTCGGCCAGATCTACTATGCACCGTGGTGCGACGAGAACGGCCATGTCGTCGGCGATGGTCTGGTTTTCCGCATGGATGAAACCACCTTCCGCGTCTCCGCCGATCCCGGCCTTTCCTGGTGGAAGCAGCATGCCGAAGGCCTCGACGTCCGTGTCACCGACATATCCGATAGCTACGGCATCCTCACCTTGCAGGGACCGCGTTCCCGTGAAGTGCTGGAGGCTGTCACGCAATCCGTGCAGGAATTGCCGTTCTCTCGCTTGGCCATTGTCGCAATTGCCGGCAGACGGGTCGAGATCCTGCGCCAGGGTTTTACCGGTGAGCATGGCTATGAATTGTGGGTCAAGGCAGATGACGGCGCCGCCGTGTGGGATGCAGTGGAGGCGGCGGGCAAGCCTTTTGGCATCCTTCCTGCCGGCGCCTGGGCGCTCGACATCGCGCGTCTCGAAGCAGGGCTGCTAATCGTCGGCTACGACTATACAAGTGCCGGGCCAGACCATGGCGGCGCCGGCATTCAGGCAGCTGGAAAGTATCGTGCGTCCCCCTTCGACCTCGGCCTTGGCCGGCTGATCGATTTTCGCAAGGCCGATTTCATCGGCAAGGCGGCGCTGCAGCGCATGTCGAACACAGGTGACCATCGCCAGCTTGTCGGGCTCGACATCGACTGGTCGCAAGCCGTCGACGGCAAGGGGCTCGAGAGCGATGCGCCCGGAAATCTGCGGCGCGTGCAGTGGTACCCGCTGAAAGCCTTCCGCGACGGGAAGGAAGTTGGGCACGCCAGCAGCGTCGCCTGGTCACCTTCGACCGGCAGGATGATCGGCTTCGGCCATCTGCGGCGTGAGGCCGCCGAGACCGGCACCGAGCTCACGCTGAAGTGGAACAAGGATGGCGTGGCGGTCGATGTCAGCGCACGTGTCGTGGCGCTGCCGTTCCTGTCGCTCAAACGCGCCGCCAACGGCTAGCGAAACGCTGCTTCCAGAACTGAGAGTCCTGTCGTTGCATCCTCCCGTGACGACAAGCCGGGCAGCTGGTCTGCCCGGCTCCCATTGCCGCGGCCCACGGTGCCGCGAAATCGTCAAGCTGGTCGGGAGAGACCTGGAAAGATCATGAACGACATGCGCCAAGAGCTTATCCAGACACGAGGTTCGGCTGCATTTGCGTTCGACGCGGAGGTGTCGATCGAGCTAGCGCCGGCGCAGGCACGCACCTTTGCGCCACAAGCCGACTGCTTTCCGCTTGGCTCGCGCGTCTTTCTTACTCACCTTCCCGGCAAGCCCGAGGCTTTGCAAATCGAAGCAGCTCACCGGATCAAGGAGTTGGGCTTTGTGCCGGTGCCACATCTGGGCGCGCTGAACTTCAATTCGGAGCAGGACTATGTCGATCTTGTCGCCGCCCACAGTCGAAACGGGATAAGCGAAGCGCTCTTTCTGGGCGGCAATCCGGCTCTCTTTCCAGGGCCGTTGGGAGAGGCAACCCAGTTGCTCGCCCATCCCGTGGTCAAAGACAGTACGATACAAACCGCCTTCGTCGCCGGCTATCCGGAAGGGCATCCAAGCATCGTCGAAGCCGTGCTGACGGACGCATTGCGGCGCAAGCTCGACATCTGTGTCGAGCGGTCGCTGGAAGCCAGGGTCGTATCGCAATTCGCCTTCGATGGCGACATGATCGCCGCCTGGGCGAGCAGTCTGCATGCGGCGCATCCCGGGCTGCCGGTTCATGTCGGTCTGGCCGGCGTGACCAGCCTTACCAAACTCATCCGGTTCGCCATGATGTGCGGTGTTGGTCCTTCGATCGCGGCGCTAAGGCGTTCCGCCAGCGGCCTCTTCAACATCGTGGCCGACCGGAACCCAGCCGAGGTCTTGCAAACCATGGCGGCAAGCTACCCGGCGCCGACCGCGCCGCTACACCTCCATTTCTTCCCATTCGGTGGATGGGAAAAGACGCTTGCCTGGTTCAGCGATTATCGCGAGGCGTGCTGGTCGCGGGTCAACGAACGATGAATTGTGCCGCGCTTCGACTGTCGTTCATTCTGACGCTGGCCTGCGAAGACCAGGCTGGGATCGTGGCGGCGGTGACGACTGAACTTGCCAACCTTGGCACCAACATTGCTGAAAGCAGCCAGCATTGGGACCGAGCCTCGAACCGTTTCTTCATGCGCATTGCCTTTTCGGCGCCCGCCTGGGTGTCTGCCGACGCCATCAAAAAGGGACTTGCCCCTGTGGTGGACCGCTTCGGCTTGAGCAGCCGCCTGCTTGAGCGTAGCCGTCGGCCGAAAATTGTCATCATGGTCTCGAAGTTTGATCATGCATTGCTGCACCTCATCTACCAGATCCGTGTTGGCTGGCTCGAAGCCGAGGTCGCAGCGATCATCTCCAACCACGAAGACAGCCGCGAAACTGCGGCATGGGCAGGCATTCCCTACCACGTCCTGCCGATCTCGAAGGACAACAAGCAGGAACAGGAAGGCCGGATACTGGCGGTGATCGAGGACGTCGGCGCCGACCTCGTAGTCCTGGCCCGCTACATGCAAGTGTATTCCGACGACCTCGCGGGGCGCCTGTTCGGCAAGGTCATCAACATCCACCATTCGTTCCTGCCAAGCTTCAAGGGCGCGCGGCCGTATCACCAGGCTTTCGAGCACGGGGTCAAGCTGATCGGCGCCACGGCTCATTATGGAGATCGGCGCCGGCGAAACCGTCGCCAAGGTCGGTCCGCCGATCCGCGAGGCCAGCAATCGCGACAGGCTGTGGGCCGGCATCGCCGAGGGCACGCTTGATATGATCGTCTCCGACCATTCGCCGTGCACGCCAGCGATGAAGGAGCCTGACACAGGCGATTTCGGCGCCGCCTGGGGCGGCATTTCCTCTTTGCAGCTCGGTCGGCCGGTGGTGTGGAGTGAGGCCCGACGGCGCGGCCATTCACTGGCCGACGTGGTGCGCTGGATGGCCGAACGCCCGGCTGCGCTCGCCGGTTTACCCCACAAGGGGCGGCTCGCCGTCGCTTGTGACGCCGACTTCGCGATCTTTGCGCCTGAGCAAGAATTCGTCGTCGATCCGGCGCGTCTGCATCACCGCCATCCGGTCACCCCCTATGCCGGCAAGGCGCTGTGCGGGGTCGTCCGCGAGACGTTCCTGCGCGGCCGCCGCATCGAGCTGTTCGGCCACCCGCGTGGCGTGCTGGTTGCAAAGGATGGCGTTCGCGCGATCGAACAGAACATGCATTGAGAAGGAGTGCCTGAGATGAAGATCCTGGTCGTCAACGTCAACACAAGCCAGTCGATGTCGGATGTCATAGACGAGGCTGCCCGGCGGGCGGCATCGGCCGGCACCGAGGTCGTCACGCTGACGCCTTTCTTCGGCGCCGAAGCGGTGGACTGCAATTTCGAGAGCTACATCTCGGCCGTCGCCGTGATGGACCGCGTGCTTGCCTATGACGAGCCTTTCGACGCGGTGGTGATGGCCGGCTTCGGCGAGCATGGCCGCGACGGCCTGCAGGAACTGATTGAGCAACCGGTTATCGAGATCTGCGAGGCCTCGGCCCACATGGCGATGATGATCGGACGCAGCTATTCGGTCGTCACCACATTGCAGCGCTCGGTGCCGGCTATCGAGGACCGGCTGCGGCTGTCCGGCCTTGCGGACCGCTGCGCCTCGGTGCGCGCCAACGGCATGAGTACGCTGGAGGTCGACCAGGATCCGGCCGGCGCCATACGTTCCATCGTCGAACAGGCGCGCAAGGCGGTCAAAGAGGACCATGCAGAAGTGATCTGCCTTGGCTGTGCCGGCATGGCGGGCTTGGAAGAGGCGATCACGTCCGAACTCGGCGTGCCTGTCATCGACGGCGTCGCCGCCGCCGTTCGGTTGGCCGAAGCAATCATCGGGCTCAAGCTGAAGACCAGCAAGATCTCCACTTATTCGAAACCGGACGCCAAGCAGATCATTGGCTGGCCTTTTTCCGAGGCGCTCGGTGTGAAGCCACGTCCCGCGGAAATCCGCTCCGCCATCCGACTCGGAGGCCGTCGATGAACGTGATCGAAAAGCCACAAAGCGGCGTCGCCTCGGATGCCTATGCTATGCCCGAGCTGCAGGAGAATTTTGCTGCCGAGGTGGACCTCGCCTCGCGCTGGCTGGGCGGCAGCGTCCTGGCGGCCAGCGACGAATCCTTCGGCGACAAAGAGAGCCTTCTGACAACGACGCCGGCTGCTTTCGAGCCCGGCCATTATGGCCCTCGCGGGGAGATCGTCGACGGATGGGAAACGAAACGCCGGCGCGAGCCGGGGCACGACTGGGCGCTCATTCGACTCGGTACGCCGGGCGTTATCACCGCGGTCGATGTGGACACCAGCTTCTTCACCGGCAATTTTCCGACCACCTGCATGATAGAAGCCTGCGGCGTTGAGGGCTATCCGAGTCCGAAGGAACTCCAGTCCGTAGACACCGAATGGATCGAGATCGTTTCGCGCTCGCCCCTTAAGGGCGACACGCACAACCGGTTCGAGGTTTCCGAGAAGCACCGCTTCACCCACATCCGCCTGTCGGTTTTTCCGGACGGCGGCATCGCGCGGTTGCGCATCTTCGGGCAGGTCGTGCCTGATCCGCGCCTGTTCGACGGGCTCACCATCGATCTCGCCAGCCAGGATCACGGCGGCCAGGTAGTGGCCAGCAGCGATGGCTTCTATACCTCAGCAGCGATGCTCAATCGCCCCGACAAGGCGTGCACTATGGGAGAGGGCTGGGAGACGCGGCGGCGGCGCGATGACGGCAACGATCATGTGATGATCCGCCTGGCATTGCCGGGCACGCTCCGGCTAGTCGAGATCGACACCGCGCATTTCAAGTACAACGCGTCGGCCGAAGTCGCACTTTTTGGAGTTAATTATCTGTCCCCAGATTCAGCAGAGTGGACGCCTTTGCTATCGCGTCGGCGGCTGCAACCGGACACACGACATATCTTCCCGGTGCCTGCCGGCACATCCAAATTCTCCTTCGTGCGGCTCGATGCGTTTCCCGATGGCGGAATTTCACGCGTCAGGCTGTGGGGAGACATCGACCCGGCCCGGCGGGAATCCGGCTACCTCTGGTTCAACTTGCTGCCGCACCGGCAAGCAACGAATTTGTTGCTCGAAAACGGGGTGCCTGTCGAACTCATGGCTCGCCTCATCGATGCGCGACCGATGGCCGAAAATACCATCACCCGGCTCATCAGAGATGCAACTTCTCATACTGCCGCGGCTGCGTTGACGGCGCTGAAAGCGATGTTGGAAGGAACAACACACTTGCCTAGATGAGACGCCGCGTCGCCTCATTAGGTGTCACTTAAAGGGATCGAGAAATGTGGAATAACAAAGAATTCTTGAGAGCGCTCCGGCAGCTCATTTTCGTCGCGATGGAATTCCGCTTTGAATCGTTCAAAAACAACACGCGCTAACGGTTCGATGACGGCTGGGAACACGGTAGGCCCAGCGCGTCGAACGTGAGCTTTCAATAGGCCTTTCAACCTCGCCCCGATCAAGTGCCGCAGTTGGCGCTACGCGACCTACCAATGTGAGACGGAAACACCGTCATGACCCTCCTTTCATCGCGCGTTAAGGTGAGCGCCGCGTTTAAAAGATTTGAATACTACGAAGTCCCACCGATCCATAAGGGCTGATTTGCTTTTGTTCCAAACATCCTCCGGCCCACCATGACCATTGATTTTGCAACTGAAAAAAGCGCTAGGAGAGCGGTGAGACGCTTGAGGCACGCCGTCGAACGCCGTGAAGTGCAAAAAATCGCCGATTGGTCCCGATAGTTGGTGAAACCTCAAATATATTTTTTGCGGCGATTTTCCCTTTGAAATCAGAAGCGTAGCTTTTTGACGGTCTTGATGTCGGCATTTACGCGGCGCTGAAAACTATTTCCCAGTGATTTCAATTGGTTATATCCTGTTTGAACAATCGAGTGGGAGAACATGTACCGCCGAAACGATTGCCACTTCATCGTCAGCGGCGGCATAGCCAGACATATTGACAATGTGAAGGCTCATTCCTTCTGATGGTCTTCTGGTTCGCCAGACCGTCTGAGAACATACGAGGGAAAAGGATGGGCGAACCAGCCGCTAACATACTGAATTTGTATAGAAGACGTTGACCCTCCGGGCCTAAAAATTCGCCAACATGGCGCGGCCTAGCATTATCAAATCGAAACGATCAATGATTGTCGGTATCGGTGGTTGCGTGTCCCCGCAACCAAATCAAAAAACGGCCCGCCTCGCGCGGGCCGTTTTGCGTTTGCGGCCAGCCGCAGTCGAGTTGAAGTTCTGCAAGGAGGCTATACGATGGCGGCTTCCGTTTGCTCGGCGGTTTCCTGATGGAACCAACAGCCCGGGCCGAATGGTTCCGGCCGTTTGGCCGCCGCCATGCAGATCCGGCGCGTTCTTAAGGTAATCAGGATGTTCAAGAATAGGTATGATGTCAAAGCTGTATTGCTTGTCGGAGCGTTGATCATGGGTGGCGAGAAAGTGCCGTTCAAGCGCAGGAGCGCGATGAGACAGTGGTCCGCGTTGCCGAATTGGTTAGATCCGGCCCAGCTCGACGCCTACAAGGCCGCCGTCAAAGAAGAGATGGAAGACGCCATCGATCTCGAACCCGGCGTGCTGGCCATCTACTCGGTGGCCGAGAAGGACAAGCCGAACAGTCTTCGGTTCTTCGAGATTTACGCCAGCGAGGAGGCGTATCGGGCGCATATCGCATCGCCGCATTTCAAGAGATATGTCGCGACGACGCAGTCGATGATCCTGTCGCGCAAATTGATTGAGACCGTGCCCGTTCAGCTCAGCGCAAAGCCACGCTGACGGCCGTGCATGTTGGACGCGGCCGCGCTGAACTAGATAAGCACGTTCGTAATGGAAGAAGTGCCAGAGACCGCAGGGCCCGGTTCAAGCCGCCTTCTCCGGCGCGGAAGCGATCATGCGGTCGGGTTCAGCCCGCATCGTCCTACCGCAGGCTTTCCAACTCGCGGATGCGTTTGGCGCCATCGGCCTCGAGCTGCCGGGTGACCGCGCCGATCAGCGTTTCGGCAACGACAAAAAGGGCAGCCGAAGAATCCCAGGCTGAGGGCACGGCGGTGCGCCCGGCGATGACATGGCGGGCGAAGCGGGCGATCGGCGACAGCCACTGGTCGGTGAACAGCACGATCTGCACGCCGCGCTGATGCGCCGTCTCGGCGAAACGGATCAGGCTGTCCTGGTAGCGCCTGATGTCGAAGATCACCAGCACGTCGCGCTTGCCCATGTCGATCAGCCGGTCGCGCCAGACGCTTTCCTGTCCGGCGACGTGAAAGACATTGGGCTGGATGATGGCAAGGTGAGCGGCCATATAGCGCGCCAGCGGATCCGTGAAGCGGCCACCGATCAGGAAGGTCTTACCGCGCCGGTCGGCAAGCTTTGCGACGATGTCGGCAAGCTGCTTGTCGGACAGGTGCCTGAACGTCTCGCGCAGGTTGTCGAGCGTTGCCTCCAGCATCGGCGACGCCGCGCCGCCGTTCGGCGATGGCGGGTTGAGCGTCCGTGACGCCGGCGACTGCAGTTGTGCCGCCAGCTCGTCCTGTAGCGCCGACTGGAATTCCGGGTAGTTCTGGAAGCCGAGCCGGGCGACGAAACGCAGGATGGTCGGCGAGGAGACGCCGGCGGCAGCTGAGAACTCGGCGACCGTCTTCAGGCCGATCAGCGGATAGTTGGCGATCAGCGCTTGCGCTGCGCGGCGTTCGCCCGCCGGCATCGTGCCGATGCGGTCCGAGATCAGTTCGGCAATGCTCGAAATCATCTTTTCCCCACCCCTGGCTGCTTTGCCGAAATCGCATTTGACCCGAAATCGCGTTTGACAAAGCCTGACAAACTGTATGAAATCATCCACAGGGACGCAATGAGGCAAAATACGTAACATACGATACAGCGCTCCCCGGGGACTGCAGACAATGGAGACAGCACGGCCCGCCAGCCTTGCATCGTCTGGAACCGTGAGGGTGACCAACCCTGGCGGTTCGAGCCCATTCGTGCTGACCTGCGACCACGCCTCCAACTTCCTGCCGCCGGAATTCGGAACGCTCGGCCTTGCTGCCGAAGAACTTTCCCGCCACATCGCCTGGGACCCCGGCGCGCTGCCAGTCGCCCGCCGCATGGCCGACGCGCTCGACGCGACGCTGGTCGAGACCCGCATTTCGCGCCTTGTCATCGACTGCAACCGCCCGCTCGACGCGCCGGACCTTGTGCCGCCGGTCAGCGAGACCACGACCATTCCGGGCAATGCCGGCCTGTCGGAAAAGCAGCGCGCCGCGCGCATCGCTCTGTCCTGGCAACCCTTCCATGACGCGGTCGCGAGTATTGTCGACAAAAGGCTGGCGCGCGGGCTTGAGACGCGGCTGGTTTCAATCCATTCCTTCAACCCGGTCTACAAGGGTATGAGCCGGCCCTGGCACATCGGCATCATCCATGACGAGGATCGCCGGCTGGCAGCGCCGCTTGTCGCCGCGCTGCAGCGGCTCGCTGGCGTCACGGTCGGCGTCAACCAACCCTATTCGCCGGCCGACCGCGTCTATTTCACCCTGGAACGGCACGCGCGCCCGCGGGGGCTGCCCTGCGCGATGATCGAAATCCGCAACGACGAAATATCCGACGAAGCCGGGCAGCGGAAATGGGCGGATCTGCTCACGGGGATTTTTTCCGATCTCGAGCCGTCATCCGGATCCCACGGATCTGGCCGGCGCGGGCTTGGCCATCCGGTGGAACCGGTCAACTGACAAGAAGAAGGGGACTCTCAAATGGCAGGCGGTAATACGAAGCAAGTCGGCAGCGTCGCATACGCGAAGCGCGACAAATCTTATTTCGAGGACCGGCAACTGGTGCGTCACGCCAATGTCTGGCATCTGTGGGCGCTCGGCGTCGGCGCCGTCATTTCCGGACATTTCTCGGGCTGGAATTTCGGCTTCGGGACGGGCGGCTGGGGCGGCATGCTGGTGGCCGGCATCATCATAGCCATCATGTATGTCGGCCTCGTCTTCTCGATCGCCGAGATGAGCCCGGCTTTGCCGCACACCGGCGCTGCCTACTCCTTCGCCCGGACGGCGATGGGGCCGTGGGGCGGTTTTATCACCGGGCTTTGCGAAAACGTCGAATATGTCGTGACACCGGCCGTCATCGCCTTCTTCATCGGCTCTTATATGGGAGGCATCTGGTCGGTCGCCTTTCCCGACTCCAGCGTCTGGCCACCGCTCTGGTGGCTGGTGACCTATGGGCTGTTCCTGGCGTTGAATATCTTCGGCGTCGCGCTGTCCTTCCGCGTCACCCTGGTCGTGACGCTGCTGTCGCTCGCCGTGCTGATCGTGTTCTGGATCAGCGCCATCCCGAACATGGACTTTTCGCGCTGGGCGCTGAACATCGGCGTCGGCCCGGACGGAGCGGCGATGGAACTTCCCGAAGGCAATGGCTCGATGTTCCCGTTCGGCTTGTCGGGCGTGCTGGCGACGTTGCCCTTCGCGGTGTGGCTGTTCCTGGCGATCGAGCAGCTTCCGCTGGCGGCGGAAGAATCGGTCGACCCCAAGCGCGACATGCCGCGTGGCATCATCGCCGGCATGCTGACGCTGATCGTTTCTGCCTTCATGATCGTGCTGCTCAACCCGTCGGTCGTCGGCGTTGGTTCCTTCAAGCTCGCCACTTCCGCCGAGCCTTTGCTTGACGGGTTCCGGGCGATTTATGGCGACTCCGGCGCAGTGCTGCTTGGCCTCATCGCGCTGGTTGGATTGATCGCAAGCTTCCACACAATCATCTTCGCCATGGGCCGCCAGGTCTATTCGCTGAGCCGCGCGGGCTATTTCCCGTCCGCGCTGTCGGTCACCCATAAATCCTATAAGACGCCGTATGTGGCGATGTTTGCAGGCGCCATCGTTGGCTTCGGCATCATGCTGATCATGTGGTTCGCGCTTGGCGGCGAGACGGCCGGTTCGCTCATCGGCTCGGTGTTGCTGAATATGGCGGTGTTCGGCGCTATGTTCTCTTACATCCTGCAGGCGGTGTCCTTCATCCTGCTGCGCCGGAACCAGCCGAACATGGAGCGTCCTTATCGCAGCCCGCTCGGCGTCCCCGGCGCCGTGCTGACGATCGTCATCGGCGTGGTCACCCTGCTCTACCAGGTCCAGGACGCGAATTTCACCAAGGGCGTGGTGTGGGTGGCGCTGTGGTTCGCCATCGCCATCATCTATTTCGGCCTGGTCGGCCGCCACAAGCTGATCCTGTCGCCGGAAGAAGAGTTCGCGCTGGAGCACGCGCAGAAAGCCTGACCTGTCCCGGTCCCCAAGAAACCCCGGGCCCCCGGGGGGCCCCGGGGCGCGGTTGGGACGAGACCGCCGCAAAAAAGGAGCGGTGTAAAAACGAACATGCCGCCCGCCCCCGCGCGGGGAGTGGTCAGGGGGGGGGGGGGAGTATGAT
>NZ_JAMYLP010000080.1:0-27320 GCF_040318085.1 Mesorhizobium sp. M1322 | reverse complement strand
TCGACAACCAGAGAGAAGACGGACAAAACCCGTTTTACGGGGCATGCACATGTGGCATTTCGATTCACTCAAAACTTTCCCCGGACAGCCCTGCCTCTTGCGGGGAGATGTCCAGCAGGACCAAGGGGGTGGGAAGGATCGCTGCGGCTCTCATTTCGCACCGCTGCGTTCCTCGGTGCCCATCAACTTCCCCCCGCGCGCCGCGCCAGGAACTCGACTTCGAGCCGCCAAGTCGCGCCGTCGTCCTGCGAGCGTTCGCCCAGCCAGCGGAAGGAATTTTCGGTAATGCCTAGAAAACTCCAGCGCACCGAAGCGCCGGTGCCGTCAGCGCCTTGCTGGACGATGATGTCGCCCTCGGCGCGACCGAGCTGCCGGCTGTAATATCGGGTGCGCGGATCGCTCCAGAAAATATGCCAGGCGTCGACGCCGGGGTCATAGACGCGCAATGTCGTGCCATAAAAGGTCCATTTGCCGAGGGAACTCGGTGCGCCAGTGTTCCGCGCGGGCAGGATCCATACGTCCTGGATCGCGCGGCCCTCGAGCACCCAGCCGAAATGCACCTCGCCGCGCCCGGTCAGGACCTGCCCGTCTTCGAGATGGCGCGTGGCGTCGAATATCCAGCCGCCGACGAAGCGGCCGTAAAGATCCAGTTTCTCGGCAAGGTTCGCGGCTGGCCCGCCGCTGTGCAGGGCTTCGGCAAAGGAGGATGAATTGAACATGGTTGTGGTCTCTCTTGTCAGGGGCCTCGTCTTGTCAGGAGAATGGGATGAATACGCCGCGCTAGGCTTCTTGCGCTTGGGAAAAATTGCTATGTTTCGGCCATGACGACGAGCGCGCATAAACTGGCGTCCGGGCGAGGCTGGCAGGTGTCGGACGTGGTCTGCACTTCCGGCGTCGCTGATCGCCCGTTCGAGGAAGAGCATCGCAATTTTTGCGTCGCCGTGGTGACCAACGGCACCTTCCGCTACCACGCACGCCAGGGCACGGCGATGCTAACGCCGGGCGCGCTTCTGCTCGGCAACCCTGGCACTTGCTACGAGTGTGGGCACGAGCATGGCGCCGGCGACCGCTGCATCTCCTATCATTTCAGCCCGGCCTATATGGAACAGATCGTCGCCGACACGCCGGGCACGAAGAAGCTGGCCTTCGAGACACCGCGGCTGCCGCCGTTGCCGGCGCTGGCACCGCTGCTGGCCGAGGCGGAAGCCGCGCGCGAAATGGCCGAGATCGAGGCGTTCGAGGAACTCGGTTTGCGGATTGCCGGCGCAGCCGTTGCCTCCGGCGTCACGCCCGCTGCCCGGGTGCCGAGCCGCCGCGACCAGAAACGTGTCGCGGAGGCGGTGCGGCGCATCGAGCTGGATGCCGACCGGCCGGTCACGCTTGCTGCGCTTGCAAGCGCGACGGCGACCAGTCCCTACCATTTCCTGCGCACTTTCCGACACGTCGCGGGCATGACGCCCTACCAGTTCCTGTTGAAAACCCGACTGCACAGGGCGGCGGTGCGACTTCGCATGTCGGACGAGGCGATCTCGACGATAGCCTTCGAGGCAGGGTTCAACGATTTGTCGACCTTCAACCGTCGTTTCCGGCGCGTGATGGGGGAGACGCCCGGCGCCTATCGGCTCCGGCAGCGAGGCGATAAAGCGCCGGACACATCTGCCGTTCCGGCTTTGTGAAGCAAATTGCCTGACAATGAGCTTTGCCCCGGCGGCCATGAAAAGCGCCTCGGCCATATCGTCGCAATCAGTGATATCCTTTTGAAATCACCACAAAAATCGACACTGGAAAACTGCCGCGGACGTTGGAGTTTCGACCCGGCTTCCTATATAAGCACCGAGTGATTCCCGATTAGATTGTGACCTGATTTGACCGACCAGAAGACACCGCGCGGCGCCGACGGCGGCCCCACCGGCATCGAGCCGATATCTATCATCGAGGAGATGCAGCGCTCCTATCTCGATTACGCTATGAGCGTGATCGTCAGCCGTGCGCTGCCCGACGTGCGCGACGGGCTGAAGCCGGTGCATCGCCGCATCCTCTATGCCGCGCATGAGAGCGGCTACCACTGGAATCGCAAATATGTGAAGTCGGCGCGCCCGGTCGCCGACGTGATGGGTAAATACCATCCGCATGGCGACGCCTCTATCTACGACGCCT
Source organism: Mesorhizobium sp. M1322 (assembly GCF_040318085.1). Classification (NCBI taxonomy): domain Bacteria; kingdom Pseudomonadati; phylum Pseudomonadota; class Alphaproteobacteria; order Hyphomicrobiales; family Phyllobacteriaceae; genus Mesorhizobium; species Mesorhizobium sp. M1322. The sequence goes on along the minus strand of NZ_JAMYLP010000080.1, from coordinate 25,163 downwards.
TGGTGCGCATGGCGCAGGACTGGTCGCTGCGCGTGCCGCTGATCGACGGGCAGGGCAATTTCGGCTCGATCGACGGTGATCCGCCGGCGGCGATGCGTTACACCGAATCGCGCCTGACCAAGGTCGCGCATGAGTTGCTGGAAGACATCGACAAGGACACCGTCGATTTCCAGGACACTTATGATGCGTCCAGCAGCGAACCGAAAGTCCTGCCGGCGCGCTTTCCAAACCTGTTGGTCAATGGCTCCGGCGGCATCGCCGTCGGCATGGCCACCAACATCCCGCCGCATAATCTGGGGGAGGTCTGCAACGGCGCCATTGCCCTCATCGATAATCCGGCGATCGATCTGCCGGCGCTGATGGAGATCATTCCGGGGCCGGATTTCCCGACCGGCGGCATCGTGCTCGGCCGCTCCGGCATCTACAGCGCCTATTCGACCGGCCGCGGTTCCATCGTCATGCGCGGCCGCGTCAACGTCGAGGCGCGCGGCAACGACCGTGAATCGATCGTCATCACCGAGGTTCCCTACCAGGTGAACAAGTCGTCGATGATCGAGAAGATGGCGGAGCTGGTGCGCGACAAGCGCATAGAGGGCATTTCCGACATCCGCGACGAGAGCGATCGCCAGGGTTACCGCGTCGTCATCGAACTGAAGCGCGACGCGGTCGCCGACGTCATCCTCAACCAGCTCTACCGTTTCACGCCGCTGCAGACGTCGTTCGGCGCCAATATGGTGGCGCTGAACGGCGGCAAACCGGAATTGCTGACGCTGACCGACATGCTGAAGGCGTTCGTCGCCTTCCGCGAGGACGTGATCAGCCGGCGCACGAAATTCCTGCTGCGTAAGGCGCGCGACCGCGCCCATGTGCTGGTCGGCCTTGCCATTGCTGTCGCCAATATCGACGAGGTGATAAAGCTGATCCGCACCGCGCCGGACCCGCAGACTGCCCGCGAGCAGTTGATGGAACGGCGCTGGCCCTCGGGTGACGTCGAATCGCTGATCCTGCTGATCGACGATCCGCGCCACCGCATCAACGAGGACGGCACCTACAATCTGTCCGAGGAACAGGCGCGCGCCATCCTCGAACTGCGCCTGCAGCGGCTGACCGCGCTCGGCCGCGACGAGATCGCCGACGAGTTGAACACGATCGGCGACGAGATCAAGGATTACCTGGACATCCTGTCGTCCCGCGCCCGCATTCAGCAGATCGTCAAGGACGAGCTTGCCGCCGTGCGCGACGAGTTCGGCACGCCGCGCCGCACCGAGCTCTCCGGGGGCGGGGCTGATATGGAAGACGAGGACCTGATCCAGCGCGAGGACATGGTCGTGACGGTCAGCCATTCCGGCTACATCAAGCGCGTGCCGCTGTCGCTCTACCGGGCGCAGCGCCGTGGCGGCAAGGGCCGCTCCGGTATGTCGACCAAGGAAGAGGATTTCGTCACCCGGCTTTTCGTTGCCAACACGCACACGCCGGTGCTGTTCTTCTCCTCGCGTGGCATCGTCTACAAGGAAAAAGTCTGGCGCCTGCCGATCGGCAATCCGCAGTCGCGCGGCAAGGCGCTGATCAACATGCTGCCGCTTGAGCAAGGCGAACGCATAACCACCATCATGCCGCTGCCTGAGGACGAGACCAGCTGGGGCGAGCTCGACGTGATGTTCGCGACGACGCGCGGCACGGTGCGCCGCAACAAGCTGTCGGACTTCGTCCAGGTCAACCGCAACGGCAAGATCGCCATGAAGCTGGAGGAGGAAGGCGACGAGATCCTTGGCGTCGAGACCTGCACCGATAATGACGACGTGCTTCTGACCGCAAGCTCCGGCCAGTGCATCCGCTTCTCGGTCAGCGACGTGCGCGTCTTCCAGAGCCGCAATTCGGTCGGCGTGCGCGGCATCGCCATGGCTGCCACCGACCGGGTGATCTCGATGGCGGTGATCGAACATGTCGAGGCGCCGCCGGCCGAGCGCGCCGCCTATCTCAAGCGGGTGGCGGCCGAACGGCGGCTCGCCGCCGGCATTGCGGCGGGCGAGGACGAAGACATCCAACTGACCAATGAGGAGGTCGGCGAGGAGACGGAGCTTTCCGACGAGCGCTATGAATTCCTCAAGGCACACGAGCAGTTCGTGCTGACGGTGACGGAATATGGCTACGGCAAGCGTTCGTCTTCCTATGATTTCCGCCTCACAGGGCGCGGCGGCAAGGGCATCCGCGCTACCGACGTGTCGAAAGTGGTTGAGATCGGCCGTCTGGTGGCGACTTTCCCGGTCGGCAATGACGACCAGATCATGCTTGTCTCGGATGGCGGCACCGTCATCCGAGTGCCGGTCAACGGCATTCGTTTCGCCAGCCGCGCCACCAAGGGCGTGACCATCTTCAACACGGCCGACGGCGAGAAGGTCGTTTCGGTGGAGCGAATATCGGAACCGCAATCGGACGAGGAAGCCGAAGAGAGTGTCGAGGGCGACGCAACTCTGGATACCGGTACTGAAGGCGTTGGCCCGAACAATAACGCCGAGTAGGTCTTGATGGGCAATGCCGGCCCGATGGGCCGGCGCCGTCAACAGATGGCGGCCGGTTCAGAAGTGGCGATAAGGCTTGCGGATACCGAAGCCTTCAAACCGCTTGGCGTTGGACTTGGCGCGAACGCGCTCTGCTTCCTGATGCAGCCCGAATACGGTGGCGATCAGCATGGCGACGGTCATTGCGGTGGCGAGCATGTAGATCAGCATGTGCGTGTTCTCCTGCATCTAGCAACGACTGAAGGGCGTTTTGGTTTCATCTTCTGAAACTTCAACCTAGTGAACGCTGCGTGAAGCCTTCGTGATCGGCCCGTTCATTGGTCGTTCATCTCGGCCAAAACGTTCACTCAAAGCGCATCGCGATTATCGTGGCTCAGGCGATGCGCTTTGAAGTCCTGTTTTGGCATTGGCGGGTCGCTGATCGGATTTGCCTTTGCGAGAGAGGCTCGCTAGAAGCACCTGCCATGACCGAACGCATCGCCCTTTATGCCGGCTCCTTCGACCCGCTGACCAACGGCCATCTCGATGTGCTGAAGGCGTCGCTGGCCGTGGCCGACACCGTGTATGCGGCGATCGGCATCCATCCCGGCAAGAAGCCGCTGTTTTCGTTCGAGGAACGGGTCGGCCTCATCGAAGCCGCGACGAAGGCCGAATTCGGCCGCGATGGCGCGCGCATCAAGGTTGTCGCCTTCGACGGGCTGGTCATCGACGCGGCCAGGAAGCAGGGCGCCTCGATCATGATCCGTGGCCTGCGCGACGGCACCGATCTCGACTACGAGATGCAGATGGCCGGCATGAACGAGACCATGGCCCCGGAACTGCAGACGGTTTTTCTGCCCGCCAGCCCTTCGGTGCGAACCATTACCGCCACACTTGTCCGCCAGATAGCCTCGATGGGAGGCGACATCCGCCCCTTCGTGCCGGCGGCCGTGGCCGGCGCGCTCACCGCCAAATTCGCGAAATGATGCATGTCGCCCAAAAGTGGAACCCGGTTTTGGGGCAACGACATGCGTGAAACAAAGGTTTTCGGAGAAAGATCTATGCAGCTCAAAAGGCTCGCCAGCTGCTTTGCCGTTGTTTTCGGTCTTGTGACCGCATCCGTTTCGGCGTTTGCCGCCGATCCGGAAAACACCATGATCATTACGCTGAAGGGCGGCGACGTCACCATCGCGCTCAGGCCTGATCTCGCGCCGAAGCATGTCGAGCAGATCAAAAAGCTGGTGCGGCAGGGCGCTTACGACAACGTCGCTTTCCACCGTGTCATCGACGGCTTCATGGCGCAGACCGGCGACGTGAAGTTCGGCAACATGAAGAACGGCTTCAGCGCCGACGCTGTCGGCACCGGCGGTTCCGATCTTCCCGATTTGCCGGCCGAATTCTCGAAGACCGAGCGCTACGAACGCGGCGTGGTCGGGATGGCGCGCTCGCAGGACCCGGATTCCGCCAATTCGCAGTTCTTCATCATGTTCGCGCCGGCGCCGCCGCTCGATGGCCAGTACACCATCGTCGGTAATGTCGAGAAAGGCATGGAGTTGGTGGATCAGATAAAGAAAGGCGACGCGGCGCAGAACGGGGTTGTCACCGATCCCGATCGCATGATCAAGGTACGCATCGCCGCCGACGGCAAGTAAACCCATTTGTTTCAAAGGACATTCTGACATGGCCGAGATCAAGGACCGCGAGAACGCGCTCATCATGGAAACGACCCAGGGCAAGGTCGTCATCGAACTGTTTCCCGATCTGGCGCCTGGCCATGTCGTCCGCATCAAGGAACTGGCGCGCGAAGGCGCTTATGACGGCGTGGTGTTCCACCGCGTCATCGACGGCTTCATGGCGCAGACCGGCGACGTGAAATTCGGCAATTCCAGCAAGCCCTCTTTCGCACCGGCGCGCGCTGGCACGGGCGGCTCCGATAAGCCCGACCTGAAGGCGGAGTTCTCGAACGCCAATCACGGCCGCGGCACCTGCTCGATGGCGCGCTCGCAGAACCCGAACTCGGCCAACTCGCAGTTCTTCATCTGCTTCGACGATGCCGCCTTCCTCAACCGCCAATACACCGTCTGGGGCCAGGTCATCGAAGGCATGGACAATGTCGACAAGATCAAGCGCGGCGAGCCGGTGCCGGATCCCGACAAGATCGTGTCGCTGAAGGTCGCGGCCGACGTGAAATGATCTACCGGGCTGTCGCGGCTATCACTCTGATGCTTGTCGCGGCGGCCACTCCGGCGCTGGCGACGGAATCGATCGTTTGCAGCGCTGAAGGCAACGCGGCATCGATCGACATCCTGATGGGGCACACTGCCGTCATCGCGGTTGCGCGTGTATGGCTTGATGCCGGCGGCAGGAACTGGACCACCGACGGTCAGCCGGGTTCGACGAAAGTCATCGTCGGCCAGGCATTCGAAGACGACCAGCACATGGCGATCGATCTCACCGATGAGGGCATCAGCTCGATCGTCGCCAAATTGCGACTGGTCAAGGCCACCGAACAGTCCAATTTCGCAATGGGCGGCACGCTGAGCATCGATGGTGTTGGCGCCTGGGCGGTGACCTGCCCGGAATTTTGAGGCGGGATTTTCTTGCGCGTGGATCTTTTCGACTTTGATCTGCCGGAGGAGCGTATTGCGCTTCGACCGGCAGAACCGCGCGACAGCGCCAAAATGCTGGTTATCAGGCCGGGTGAGGGGCTTGAGAACTGGACGGTGCGCGAGCTGCCGACTTTGCTCGAGGCCGGTGATGTGCTGGTCTTCAACGACACCAAAGTCATTCCGGCGCAGTTGAAAGGCATCAGGCGGCGTGGCGAGGCGGCGGCGCAAGTCGAAGCCACGCTGCATATGCGGGTGGCTCCGGACCGCTGGCTGGCTTTCATGCGGCCGGGCAAGCGCATCGCCGCCGGCGACCGCATTCATTTCGGCCATGACGCCAATTCCTGCTTTCTCGGCCAGCTCGACGCCACGGTGATCGAGAAGGGCGAGGCCGGCGAGGCTTTGCTTGGCTTCGACCTCTCAGGTCCGTTTCTCGACGAGGCGCTGCACGCCGTCGGCCACATCCCGCTGCCGCCTTACATCGCTTCGAAGCGCGACGACGACGAACGCGACCGCAGTGACTACCAGACCATCTATGCCAGGGAGGAGGGGGCTGTGGCGGCACCTACGGCCGGCCTGCATTTCACGCCCGAGCTTTTCGTCGCACTCGATGCCAACGGCGTCGAGCGGCGCTTCGTCACCTTGCATGTCGGCGCCGGCACGTTCCTGCCGGTGAAAGTCGACGACACCGCCGATCACAAGATGCATGCCGAGATCGGTTCGGTCAGCCCGGAAATCGCCGAAGCGCTGAACGCGGCGAAGGCGCGTGGCGGGCGCATCATCGCCGTCGGTACGACGTCGCTGCGCCTGCTGGAGAGCGCCGCGCGGGAGGACGGCACATTGGCTGGATGGTCGGGTCCGACCGACATCTTCATCACCCCCGGCTACCGTTTTAAGGCCGCCGACATGCTGATGACCAATTTCCATCTGCCGCGTTCGACGCTGTTCATGCTGGTTTCGGCGTTTTGTGGTCTGGAAACAATGCGTGCGGCCTATGCGCATGCCATCGAGAACCGCTACAGGTTCTACTCCTACGGAGATGCAAGTCTGCTGTTCAAGAAGGAGAACGATGGACGCGCGCCTGGTATAGAACAAGGAATTCAATGACTAAGGCGTTCACCTTCAGGATGCTGGCGACCGATGGCAAGGCGCGGCGCGGCGCGATCACCATGCCGCGCGGAGAAATCCGCACGCCGGCCTTCATGCCGGTCGGCACCGGCGGCACGGTCAAGACCATGTATATGGATCAGGTGCGCAGCGTCGGCTCGGACATCATCCTGGGCAACACCTACCATCTGATGCTGCGGCCCGGCGCCGAACGTGTGGCGCGGCTTGGCGGTCTGCATGAATTCGCCCGCTGGCCGCACCCGATCCTGACCGACAGCGGCGGCTTCCAGGTAATGTCGTTGTCAAAGCTGAGGAAACTGACCGAAAAGGGCGTCACCTTTCGCTCACATATCGATGGCGCCGCCTATGAGATGTCGCCCGAGCGCTCGATCGAAATCCAGGGACTGCTCGATTCCGACATCCAAATGCAGCTCGACGAATGCACCGCGCTGCCGGCCATGGAGAAGGAGATCGAGCGGGCCATGGAGCTGTCGCTGCGCTGGGCCGAACGTTGCAAGACGGCATTCGGCGACCAGCCGGGCAAGGCGATGTTCGGCATCGTCCAGGGCGGCGACATACCGGCTCTGCGGCTGCGCTCGGCGCAGGCGCTGAAAGCGATGGACCTCAAGGGCTATGCCATCGGCGGGCTGGCGGTCGGCGAGCCGCAAGCGGTGATGCTCGAAATGCTCGACATCACCTGCCCGGAGCTGCCGGCGGACAGGCCGCGCTATCTGATGGGCGTCGGCACGCCTGACGACATATTGAAATCGGTGGCGCGCGGCATCGATATGTTCGACTGCGTGATGCCGACGCGCGCCGGTCGCCATGGCCTTGCCTATACACGGCGCGGCAAGGTCAATCTGCGCAACGCTCGCCATGCCGATGATCCGCGCCCGCTGGACGAGGAGAGCGACTGCCCGGCGGCCAGAGATTATTCACGCGCCTATCTGCACCATCTGGTCCGCTCGCAAGAGGCGCTGGGGGCGATGCTTCTGACCTGGAACAATCTCTCCTACTACCAGAGGCTGATGCAGGACATTCGTGCCGCCATTGAGGCCGCCGCCTTCGAGGCGCGGGCGGCGGAAATTTCCGAGAGCTGGGCGAGCGGCGATATTCCAGCGATGTGACCGAGCGCTCAGATGCTCAGCGAAGCGGATGCGCAGACATCGCATACGCTTGGCAACGGTATCAGCGCCCGCGAACATTCGCCGTTTGGCTGCACTTAAGCTTCCTTAAGGGCGGGTTCTGCCTGAGCTCCGTCCTGATGCTTGAAAGCCGGGCGGCAGTCTGCCACAAGGGCCGCCTATGCGGCAAGCTTGAGCAGGACCGGGCAATGAAGGCATTTTTCGTGCAGATAAAGTGCGATCTGGGCATGGCCTATGACGTTGCCGGCGCATTGGCCGATGCCGAGATCGCTTCGGAAATCTACTCGACAGCCGGCAACTACGATCTGCTTGCCAAATTCTATGTCGATGACGAGGAAGACATCGGCCACTTCGTCAACGAGAAGGTGCAGATTCTTCCCGGCATCAAGGACACGTTTACGGTCGTCACCTTCCGCGCGTTCTGAGCGGCGCCGGCCGCCTGCCCGGGCACGAGGCAAAGCCTGACCCAGCTATATCGGCGCTGCCCTAATTTTAGGCAGGTCGCGACATACTGATCGCCAGCATCCTCCAAATCACCGATTGCGCTTGATTTTCTGCCGTGACGCCAGTGAAATGGCCTCACAGGGGAGTATGCGATTGGCAGCGTTCGACGAAATGCTTCCGGAAATCTCCGGATTGAGAAAACCGTATTCGGCTTACGATCGCTGGCTGAAGGAGCAGGATCCGGCCAGGCTTACCGAAAAGATGCAGGACGCCGAACGCGTCTTTCGCAAGACCGGCATCACCTTTGCCGTCTATGGCGAGCAGGAAGCCTCGGAACGCCTGATTCCCTTCGATATCGTTCCGCGCATCATATCCGGCAATGAATGGCGACGGCTGACGCAAGGCATCGAGCAGCGCGTGCAGGCGCTGAACGCGTTTCTCGACGACATCTATCATCGCCAGGAGATCTTGCGAGCCGGGCGCGTCCCCAAGGAATTGATCGCCAAGAACGAGGCATTCCTGCCGGAGATGATCGGCGTGCGGCCGCCGGCCGGCGTCTACACCCACATCATCGGCGTCGATATCGTGCGCATCAGCGAGAACGAGTTCTACGTGCTGGAGGACAATGCGCGCACGCCGTCCGGCGTCTCCTACATGCTGGAGAACCGCGAGACGATGATGCAGCTCTTTCCCGAGCTGTTCCAGCAGATCAAGGTGCGGCCGGTGGAAAACTATCCGCAGCTCTTGCGCCAGTCGCTGGCGGCGGTGCGGCCGCAAAGCACCAAGGGCGCGCCGACCATCGCCGTGCTGACGCCGGGCAGCTTTAACTCCGCCTATTTCGAACATGCCTTCCTTGCCGACCAGATGGGCGTGCAGCTTGTTGAGGGGCAGGATCTGCGCGTCGTCGATGGCCACGTCGCTATGCGCACGACCGAAGGCTACAAGCAGATCGACGTGCTTTATCGAAGGGTGGACGATTCTTTCCTCGATCCGCTGACCTTCCGTCCGGACTCGGCACTTGGCGTGCCGGGCATCATGGATGTCTACCGCGCCGGCAACATCACCATCGCCAATGCGCCGGGAACCGGCATTGCCGACGACAAGGCGATCTATTCCTATATGCCCGAGATCGTCGAATTCTACACCGGCCGCAAGGCGATCCTCGGCAACATCCCGACCTGGCGCTGCTCGGAGCCGGACAGCCTGAAATACGTGCTCGAACATATCGACGAGCTGGTGGTGAAGGAGGTGCACGGGTCCGGCGGCTACGGCATGCTGGTCGGGCCGGCGGCGACCAAGAAGGAATGCGAGGATTTTTCCAAGAAACTCGCGGCAAAACCGTCGAACTACATCGCCCAGCCAACGCTGGCGCTGTCGACCTGTCCGATCCTGACCGACAAAGGGCTGGCGCCGCGCCATGTCGACCTCAGGCCCTACGTGCTGGTTTCCGACCGCATCCAGATCGTGCCGGGCGGGCTGACGCGCGTGGCGCTGAAGGAAGGCTCGCTGGTGGTCAACTCATCGCAGGGCGGCGGCACCAAGGACACGTGGGTGCTGGATGATTAATTTTCATTTGAAGGTTTTTTGATGCTTTTAGGCCGCACCGCCAACGGGCTCTACTGGATGAACCGCTACATCGAGCGGGCGGAAAACATGGCGCGGCTGGTCGATGCCGGGCTGCGCATGGCGCTGACCCGCACCCAGAACGCCTCCGAAGAGTGGAATTCGGTGCTGCTCAGCGCCGGTTCGGACGCTGCCTTCACGCAGAAATATTCCGACTATACCGCCGCCAACGTCGCGGATTTCCTGCTGCGCGACACATCGAACCCGTCGAGCACGATGGCGTCGATCGAGACGGCCCGCAACAACGCGCGCATGGTGCGTACCGCCCTGACACGCGAAACCTGGGAAAGCATCAACGAGGCCTGGATGTCGCTGAAGCGCATGCTGGCCAAGCCGATCGACGAACGCGATCTGCCCAGCGTGCTCGACGCGATCAAGCGCGAAACGGCGCTGATCCGCGGTTCGTTCTACGGCACCATGCTGCGCAACGAGATCTTCGATTTCTCGCAGCTCGGCACCTATGTCGAACGCGCCGACAACACGGCACGCATCCTGGACGTGAAATACTACGTGCTGTTGCCGTCGATCTCGTGGGTCGGCTCGACGCTCGACAATTATCAGTGGGAATCGATCCTACGTTCGGTGTCGGCGCACCGCTCCTATCGCTGGGTGTACGAGGCCGACTACAAGCCGAGCAACATTGCCGACTATCTGATCCTCAACGTTCGCATGCCGCGCTCGCTGACCTTCTGTTATCGTTTCCTGACGGAGCATCTCAGATTCCTGGGCGACGATTATGGCGAGCGCCATGCCTGTCATGTGACAGCCGGCAAGACCCAGGCCATGCTGGCGGCCGGCTCGATCAAGGACATATTCGACGCCGGCCTGCATGAATTCCTGGCCAATTTCATCCGCGACAACATCAGGCTCGGCGACGAGATCGCGCAGGACTACAGGTTTTATTGAGTAGATCCCGGAACGTGAAAGCCGGTTTCCGGAAAAGATCATGTTTAGGGGACGAGAGCAATGCGGCTGAAGATCACCCACCGGACCGAATACCGATACGATACGCCGGTGCACTATCTGTTGCAGCGGCTGCGGCTGCTTCCGGTCAGCGGATCGACGCAGACCGTTTTGTCCTGGGCACTGAAGATCGAAGGGGCACGCGAGGAAGTGTGCTTCACTGACCATTTCGGCAACGATACGCGGCTGTTGAGCGTCGAAGGTGACCGCGATTTCATCACAGTCGAGGCATCAGGCGAGGTGGTGACACGCGACACCGCTGGCGTCTCCGGGCCACATCAGGGTTTCGCGCCGCTCTGGCTGTTTGGCCATGAAACCCCGTTGACCACGATCGGCAGCGGCATTCGCGAACTCGCGGCCTCGGTCGGCGAGGGGACCGATATCGAAAGGCTGCACCGGCTGATGGCCGTGATCGGCGAGCGCATCGCCTATACGCCGGGCACCACCAGCGCGGCGACCCCGGCCGAGGAAGCGCTGGCGCTCAAAACCGGCGTCTGCCAGGATCACAGCCACATCTTTGCCGCTGCCGCGCGCGCTATGGGGTTTCCGGCCCGCTACGTCAGCGGCTATTTGATGATGGATGCGACGATCGAGCAGGCGGCAAGCCATGCATGGGCCGAGGCGCATGTTGGGGGCCTCGGTTGGGTCGCGTTCGACGTCGCCAACGGCATTTCGCCCGACGAACGCTATGTAAAGGTGGCGACCGGCCGTGATTACCGCGACGCCACGCCCGTATCAGGAATTCGGCTGGGACAAGCGGAAGAACAGCTTGCGGTCACCGTCACCGTGGAGCAGTAATCCCCGGCAAGATTTGCTGCCAAAGAGATTCGATGACCTATTGCGTCGGCCTGAAGATCGAACGTGGGCTCGTGTTCATGTCTGACACGCGTACCAATGCCGGCATGGATTCGATCTCGACCTTCAAGAAGATGCATGTCTGGGAGGAGCCGGGCGAGCGCGTCATCGTGCTGATGTCGGCCGGCAATCTGGCGACGACGCAGGCCGTCGTCAGTTTGCTCGACGAACGCACCAAGGCGGTGGCCGATCGCCACGCCACGCTGCTTGAAACGCCTTCTATGTACCAGACGGTACGGATGGTCGGCGACACCGTCAAGGAAGTCATCGCCAGTTCGTCACCGGCGGGCGAAAAGGCCGATTCCTATTTCAATGCCTCCTTTATCCTCGGCGGCCAGATCAAGGGCAGCGCGCCGCGGCTGTTCATGATCTATCCGGAAGGCAATTTCATCGAATCGACCGACGACACGCCGTTTTTCCAGATCGGCGAGACCAAATACGGCAAGCCGATCATCATCCGCGCCTATGAAAAGACGATGAGTTTCGCCGAGACGGTGAAACTGCTGTTGGTGTCGTTCGACTCGACGCTGAAATCGAACCTGTCGGTCGGTCTGCCGCTCGACCTGCTGTTCTACGAAAAGGACGCCTTCAAGGTCAGCCTGAAGAAGCGGATAGCCCAGGACGATCAATATTATCGCACGATCTCGGACGGCTGGTCGAACGCGCTGAAGACCGCTTTCGCGAGCCTGCCCGATTTTCCCGAATGAAAGCCTCCGTTTTTCGTGCTCTTTGATAGCTGGGCTCGATGCGACGGAGAGGAAAATGAATAGCGACGAATTCCGGGAATGGTCGCTGTACGCGGCCGAATGGGGTGCCGACTACAGGAGCACACTTCGCGAAAGGCCGGTTCGGCCGCTTGTCGAACCGGGCGAAATCTCTAGAAGCATCGATGTCACGCCGCCGGAAGAAGGCGAAACGATGCAGGCAATCTTCGCCGACTTCGAGCAAAAAATCCTGCCGGGCATGACGCATTGGCAGCATCCCCGCTTCTTCGCCTATTTCCCGGCCAACGCCGCACCGGTCTCGGTGGTGGCCGAATATCTGGTCTCGGTGATGGCCGCGCAATGCATGCTCTGGCAGACCTCGCCGGCAGCGACCGAACTTGAGACGCGCGTCGTCGACTGGATGCGGCAGGCGCTTGGGCTGCCGGAAGGCTTTTCCGGCGTCATGCAGGATTCGGCATCATCGGCGACGCTGGCCGCCGTTCTGACCATGCGCGAGCGCGCGCTCGACTGGCAGGGCAACAAGAAGGGCCTGCAAGGCCAGCCGATACTGCGCATCTATTCTTCCGACCAGGTCCATACTTCCATCGACCGGGCGATCTGGGTCTCGGGCATTGGAGAGGACAATCTCGTGCGTATTCCGGTTGCCGGCCGCCTTCGCGCCATGGATGTCACAGCCCTCGAAGCGGCGATCGTCGCCGACCGGGATGCGGGCATGCTGCCGGCCGGCATCATCGCTTGTGTCGGCGGCACCAGCACCGGCGGCACCGATGACATCGCCGACGTCGCCGCTGTGGCAAAGCGGTACGGGCTCTATCTGCATGTCGATGCCGCCTGGGCCGGATCGGCGATGATATGTCCGGAATACCGGCATTTCTGGGCGGGCGCGGAGCAGGCGGATTCCATCGTCTTCAACCCGCACAAATGGCTGGGCGCGCAGTTCGACTGCTCGGTACAGTTCATCCGCCGGCCGGAAGACCTGGTGCGGACGCTCGCCATCAAGCCGGATTACTTGAAAACACACGGGCGCGACGGCATCGTCAACTATTCCGAATGGTCGGTGCCGCTCGGGCGGCGCTTTCGCGCACTGAAACTGTGGTTCCTGCTGCGCGCCCACGGGCTGGAAAATCTGAGAACCATGATCCGCAATCATGTCGCCTGGAGCGAAGGCCTTGCCGCGCGGCTGGCCAAGGAACCGGATTTCGAGATCGTCACGGAACCGATGCTGTCGCTGTTCTCGTTCCGGCATCTGTCGGCGGCCGGCATTGATTCGGACGAACACAATCTGTGGCTGGTCAACGCGATCAATGACGATGGCCACATCTACCTGACACAGACACGAGTGGACGGGCAGGTCGCGATCCGCTTTCAGGTCGGTCAATTCGAGACGACGGCGGCGGATGTCGACACCGCTTTCGAGGTCGTCACTGAAATCGCACGCGGGCTGGCTTGAATTGGTCGGCAAAGTGCGCCGAGGTTTGTCTTTGGAACGCATGTAATTTCGTTAGCCGGCTTATGCCTTTTCATCACTTTCGTTTTCCGTTATAGACAAGAAAAACGAAAACGGGAGGTCCCCAATGTATCTGTCGCCGCGTCATTCCGAAATCATCCAGATGGCCAAGGACAATGGCCGCGTGCTGGTCGACGATCTGGCAACGCATTTCAACGTGACGCCGCAGACCATCCGCAAGGACCTTAACGATTTGTGCGACCAGCGGCTGCTTTCCCGTATCCATGGCGGGGCGCTGTTTCCGTCCGGCATCGAGAACATGGAGTATGAAGCGAGGCGCAAGATCGCTGCCGAGGAGAAAGAGGCGATCGGCCGCGCAGCAGCCAGGTTGATCCCGGACAATGCCTCGCTGTTCATCAATATCGGCACCACGACGGAGTCGGTCAGCAAGGCGCTTCTCGATCATGTCGGTTTGATGGTCATCACCAATAATATCAATGTTGCCAATAGGATGCGCATATATCCTTCCATCGAAGTTGTTATTGCCGGCGGCGTTGTGCGTGGTTCCGACGGGGGCGTGGTCGGCGAGGCGGCGGTCGATTTCATCAGGCAGTTCAAAGTCGACTACGCGGTGATTGGCGCCTCGGCGATCGACCATGACGGCGCGCTGCTCGATTTCGATTTTCGTGAAGTGAAGGTGGCGCAGGCGATTATCGCCAATGCAAGGCATGTCATCCTCGTTTCCGACCAGACCAAGTTCGAGCGTACGGCGCCGGTCCGCATCGGCCATCTGTCGCAGGTCAACACCTTCATCACCGACCGCTGCGACATCCCGTCGGTGCGCAAGATCTGCCAGGAGGCAGAGGTTCAACTGATCGAAACGTCGCTCTCCTAGGGTTGCCGTTGCGGCAACTGCCGCTGTTTATATTTCGTTTGACATTCGTTCCTATTTCGAAATAATCCCACTACGGTTTCGTAAAAACCTAAAAATGCTGCAATGCGAAATCCGGAGGACTATTGTGGGCGCACCCCCGATCCATGACATCTTCGTCATCGGTGGCGGAATCAACGGCTGCGGCATCGCCCGCGATGCGGTTGGGCGCGGCTTCTCGGTCTTCCTCGCCGAAATGAACGATCTGGCCAGCGGAACCTCCTCCGGCTCGACCAAACTGATCCATGGCGGCTTGCGCTATCTCGAGTTCTACGAGTTCCGCCTGGTGCGCGAAGCGCTGATGGAGCGCGAGATCCTCTGGAAGAACGCGCCGCACATCATCTGGCCGATGCGCTTCGTGCTGCCTTATGCCAAGGGCCTGCGTCCGGCCTGGCTGATCAGGCTCGGCCTTTTCCTTTACGACCACATTGGCGGGCGCAAATTGCTGCCAGCGACCAAGACGCTGGACATGGCAAAGGACCCAGCCGGCAAGCCGCTGAAGCCGTTGTTTCGAAAGGCCTTCGAATATTCCGATGGCTGGGTCAACGATGCGCGGCTGGTAACCCTGAACGCCCGCGATGCCGCCGATCGCGGCGCAACGATTCGAACCCGCACGAAAGTCATCAGCGCACGCCGTGAAGGCGGGCTTTGGGCGGTCAGGCTGGAGAACACGCAGACTGGGGACGCCGAGGAGGTCAAGGCGCGGCTTTTGGTCAACGCTGCCGGTCCATGGGTCGACCACGTGCTGTCCGCTACGGTCGGCTTGAACGACGTGCACAATGTCCGGCTGGTACAGGGCAGCCATATCGTCATCGGCAAGAAGTTCGACGATCCGCGCGCCTATTTCTTCCAGAACAAGGATGGCCGCATCATCTTTGCCATCCCTTACGAGGAAGAGTTCACGCTGATCGGCACCACCGACCAGGACTATTCTGGCGACCCGCATGACGTGAAGATCAGCGATGCCGAGGTCGACTATCTCTGTGCTGCGGCGAGCGAATATTTCGCGAAACCGGTCAGCCGTTCGGACATCGTCTGGACCTATTCCGCCGTGCGCCCGCTTTATGACGACGGCGCCTCGAAGGCGCAGGAAGCGACCCGTGATTATGTGCTGAAGACCGACGGCGGCGAGGGCACGGCGCCGATCGTCAACACTTTCGGCGGCAAGATCACCACCTATCGCCGGCTGTCGGAATCGATGCTCGAGAAAATCGAGGGTTTTCTCGGCAAGCGCGGCAAGCCGTGGACGGCGAACGCGCCGCTCCCGGGCGGCGATTTCCCGGCGAGCGGGTTCGACGCCGAAGTGGCGAATTTGAAAGCGGCATATCCGTTCCTCGACGCTCGTCTGGCGCGCCGCCTGACCCGCCTCTACGGGACTCGCGTAAGGATGCTGCTGGGCCTCGCCAGGTCGAATGCCGACCTTGGCCGCAACTTTGGCGCCGATCTCTACGAGGCCGAGGTGCGCTACCTCGTTCAGAATGAATGGGCGATGACGGCCGAAGATGTATTGTGGCGCAGGACCAAGCGCGGCCTGTATCTGAGCCGCGAGCAGGCAGCAGCGCTCGACGAATTCATGCGCGGGATAAGCCGGCGCCATGTCGCGGCTGCCGAATAGTCATGCAGAAAGCCTGGGAGGAGGCATCATGCTGGAACTGAGAAACGTGACGAAGACGGTCGGCGCGGCGGAGCATATACGCGACGTGTCGCTGACGCTTCAGCACGGCTCGCTCAACGTCCTTCTCGGGCCGACGCTTGCCGGCAAGACCAGCCTGATGCGGCTGATGGCCGGTCTTGATGTGCCGACATCCGGCTCGGTCTGGTTCGATGGCAAGGATGTCACCGGCATCCCGGTGCAGAAGCGCAATGTCGCCATGGTCTACCAGCAGTTCATCAACTATCCGGCGATGACCGTTTACGAGAACATCGCCTCGCCGCTGAGGGTGGCCGGGACCGAGCGGGCAAAGATCGACAAGGAGGTGCGCAATGCCGCAGCCCTTCTCAAGCTGACGCCTTATCTCGATCGCACCCCGCTCAGCCTCTCCGGCGGCCAGCAGCAGCGCACCGCGCTGGCGCGCGCTATCGTCAAGAACGCCAGCCTGGTGCTGCTCGACGAGCCGCTCGCTAAGCTCGACTATAAGCTGCGCGAGGAGCTGCGTGCGGAATTGCCGAAAATCTTCGCCGCGACCGGTACCATCTTCGTCTACGCCACGACGGAGCCGCACGAAGCCTTGCTGCTTGGCGGCAACACGGCGACGCTTTCCGAAGGCCGCATCACTCAGTTCGGCCCGACCATCGACGTCTTCCGCAGGCCGAACGACCTCGTCACGGCCAAGACATTCGCCGATCCGCCGCTCAACACGATCGTGCTGAAGAAGAGCGGTTCGAGCTTCCTTCTTGATGGTGGGGTGAACCTCCCGGTGCCGGTCGAGCTCGTCGGTATTGCCGATACGAGCTACACGATCGGCTTCCAGCCCCACCATCTCTCTCTTGCTCGACCGAGCCCGTCGGCGGTTCCGGTGAGAGCCAAGGTGTCGGTTACCGAAATCACCGGTTCTGAAAGTTTTGTGCATCTCGATTTCGCCGACGTCCGCTGGGTGATGCTGGAGCACGGCATCCTGGTGTTCGAGCCGGACCAGACCATCGAGGTATTCATCGATCCGCGGCACATCATGGTGTTCGACGCGAACGGCCGCTCGGCCGCTCCGCCACAGATGCTGGCGGCTTGAGGGAGAGGGCACATGGCGCGCATCGACTGCAATCACATCCGCCACGCCTACGGGCCGCATCCGAAGTCGGACAAGGACTATGCGCTGAAGGAGGTGCATCACGCCTTCGAGGATGGCGGCGCCTATGCACTGCTCGGGCCATCTGGCTGCGGCAAGACCACGCTGCTCAACATCATTTCCGGCCTGTTGTATCCGTCGCACGGCGAGCTTCTGTTCGACGGCAAGGACGTGACCAATCTGTCGACGCAGGAGCGCAACATCGCGCAGGTGTTCCAGTTCCCGGTCATCTACGATACCATGACCGTCTACGACAATCTGGCGTTTCCGCTGCGCAACCGCGGCGTTCCGGAACCTGACGTCGACCGTAAGGTGCGCGAAACGCTGGAAATGACCGGTCTGGCCGATATGGCCAAAAGAAAGGCGCGGGGTCTGACTGCCGATCAGAAGCAGAAGATCTCGCTCGGACGCGGGCTGGTGCGCTCTGACGTGAACGCGATCCTGTTCGACGAGCCGCTGACCGTCATCGACCCGCATATGAAGTGGGTGCTGCGCTCGCAGTTGAAGCAGCTGCACAGGCGCTTCGGTTTCACCATGGTCTATGTCACGCATGACCAGACCGAGGCGCTCACCTTCGCCGAAAACGTCGTCGTCATGTATGAGGGCGAAGTTGTGCAGATCGGCTCTCCCGCCGAGCTGTTCGAGCGTCCCAAGCATACATTCGTCGGCTATTTCATCGGCTCGCCGGGCATGAACGTCATGCCGGTCGCGGTCGAAGGCAGGAGCGCGCGGCTCGGCAGCCAGACGATCGAATTGCCGGGCGCGCCAAAGGCTGGAACCACAGGCGTGATCGAGCTCGGCATCCGCCCCGAATATATCAGGCTTGGCGATAGCGGCATGCCGGTTTCAATCCGGAAGGTCGAGGATATCGGCCGACACAAGGTGGTGCGCGCCAGTTTCGAAGGCCGCGACATAGCGGCGATCGTCGGCGAGGACGAGGACATTCCTGCCGACCCGAAGATCGCTTTCGACCCGGCCGGCATCAACATCTATGCCGATTCCTGGCGCGTCGAGATGGGAGGCTGAACTCCATGGATAAGACGTGGAACAACAAGGCGTGGTTCATGGTGCTGCCGGTGTTGGTGGTGGTGGCGTTCAACGCAATCATCCCGCTGATGACGGTGGTCAACTATTCAGTTCAGGAGACGTTCGGAAACAACCTATTCTTCTTTGAAGGCGTTAAGTGGTTCCAGGAAGTGCTTAATTCGCCGCGCTTCCACGCATCGCTCCTGCGCCAGTTTGCCTTCACCGGGTTAATCCTGCTGATCGAGGTGCCGCTAGGCGTGGCGGTGGCGCTTGCCATGCCGCGTTCCGGCCCATGGGTCGCGGTCTGCCTGGTGTTGATGTCGCTGCCGTTGCTGATCCCATGGAACGTCGTCGGCGCTATGTGGAACATCTTTGCGCTGCCGGACATCGGGCTGCTCGGCTATGTTATCAACGCGATGGGCATTAGCTACAATTTCACCAGCCAGCCGCTGTCGGCCTGGTTCACCGTCGTCCTGATGGACGTATGGCATTGGACCTCGCTGGTGGTGCTGCTTGCCTATGCAGGCCTCGTCTCGATACCCGACGCCTACTATCAGGCTGCAAAGATTGACGGTGCATCACGCTGGTCGGTGTTCCGCTTTATCCAGCTGCCCAAGATGAAGCGCGTGCTGACCATTGCCATGCTGCTGCGGTTCATGGATTCCTTCATGGTCTACACTGAACCGTTCGTACTGACAGGCGGGGGACCGGGCAATGCCACGACCTTCCTGTCGATCGATCTTGTCAAGGCAGCGCTCGGCGAATTCAATCTCGGAATCGCGGCGGCCATGAGCATCATCTACTTCCTGATGACGCTGCTGGTGTCGTGGCTTTTCTACACCCTGATGACCCAATCCGAAGCGGAGGGCTGAGATGACATCAGTGAAGGAAGGCCTTGGGGATAAAAGGGGCGACGTTTTGATGCGAGAGCAGACAACGCCGCCAGCGGCATCGAATGCGGCGGGTCTCCAGTCGGCGAGCGTAATGAGCGGACGCGGCCGGGAGGCGCGCTTCCTTTGGCTCGTGCCGACGGTCTACATCATCTTCCTGATGCTGCCGATCTACTGGCTGCTCAACATGTCGTTCAAGACGACAAACGAAATCCTCGGCGGCTTTTCATTGTGGCCACGCAGTTTCACGGTGGCGAGCTATGTCGAGATCCTCACCAACCCCGTTTGGTACAATGGCTACATCAGCTCCATCAGCTATGTATTTATCAACACTGCGATTTCGGTCAGCGTGGCGCTGCCCGCTGCCTATGCCTTCTCGCGCTACCGCTTCCTTGGGGACAAGCACCTGTTCTTCTGGCTGCTGACCAACCGCATGGCGCCGCCGGCGGTTTTCGCGCTGCCGTTTTACCAGCTCTACTCGGCCATCAATCTCTTCGACACGCCATGGGCCGTTGCGCTGGCGCACTGCCTGTTCAACATACCGCTCGCAGTGTGGATTCTCGAAGGCTTCATGTCCGGCGTGCCGAAGGAGATCGACGAGACGGCCTTCATAGACGGCTATTCCTGGCCGCGGTTCTTCGTGAAGATTTTCATGCCGCTGATCGCTTCCGGCATCGGTGTCACGGCGTTCTTCTGCTTCATGTTCTCTTGGGTCGAGCTGTTGCTCGCCAAGACGCTGACATCTGTCGCCGCGAAGCCGATCGCCGCCGTGATGACCCGGACGGCGAGCACATCGGGCTACGAACTCGGATTGCTGGCGGCCGCCGGCGTGCTCACCATCGTTCCGGGCGCGATCGTCATCTGGTTCGTCCGGAACTATATCGCCAAGGGGTTTGCGCTCGGCCGCGTCTAGCGGCGGCGCAGGGAAGGAGTAAAGACGATGGATCTGTCATGGATGGCCTGGACTTGGCAGACCGCCACCTTCTTCGGCGTGATCCTGCTTCTTCTGGTCGGGATGACCGTGTGGGAGTGGGCCAGTCCTGGCGGAGCGCCGCGCCATGGCATTCTCGGCCTCGATACTACGCGTGGCGACCGACTGTTCATTTCGCTGCTAGGCAGCGCCTACATCCATCTCGCTTGGCTGGGTCTTGTCGGACCCAACCTGTGGTGGGCACTCGCCCTCTCGATCGTCTACGCATTCGGCGTTTTTCGATTCGTCTAGGGGGAGAAACTGTTGGAGCGGCCGCGCAACGACCGCTCCGATCGCACTTGAAACCGAAATGGGAGGAACCTCATGCGACGTCACCTACTAACATCGACAACGGCCCTAGTCCTGCTGCTCGGGGCCAGCCAGGCCTATGCAGGCATGGACGAAGCCAAGACATTCCTTGACACGGAAATCAATGGTCTTTCGACCCTCGATCGCTCGGCTCAGGAAGCCGAAATGCAATGGTTTGTCGATGCCGCGAAACCCTTCGCCGGCATGGAAGTCAACGTGCTGTCGGAAGGTATCCCGACACACACCTATGAATCGACCGTGCTCACCAAGGCGTTCGAGGCGATCACCGGCATCAAGGTCAACCACCAGATCCTCGGCGAGGGCGAAGTCGTCCAGGCCGTGCAGACGCAGATGCAGACCAACCGCAACCTTTATGACGCTTATGTCAACGACAGCGACCTGATCGGCACCCATTCGCGGCTGCAGCTTGCCGTGAATCTCACCGATTTCATGGCCGGCGAGGGCAAGGATGTCACCCTTCCGACGCTCGATCTCGAAGACTTCATTGGCATCAAGTTCACGACCGGCCCGGACGGCAAGCTCTACCAGCTCCCGGACCAGCAGTTCGCCAACCTCTACTGGTTCCGCAAGGACTGGTTCGACAAGCCGGAACTCAAGGAAAAGTTCAAGGCCAAGTATGGCTACGATCTCGGCGTCCCGGTGAACTGGTCCGCCTACGAGGATATCGCCGAATTCTTCTCCAAGGACGTGAAGGAAATCGACGGCGTTCAGGTCTTCGGACACATGGACTACGGCAAGCGCGCACCCGATCTTGGTTGGCGCATGACTGACGCGTGGCTGTCCATGGCCGGTACCGGCAGCCCCGGCGAGCCGAATGGCATCCCGATCGACGAATGGGGCATTCGCATGGAGGCGGGCACCTGCAATCCGGTCGGCGCGAGCGTTTCGCGTGGTGGCGAGGCGAATGGTCCGGCGTCGGTCTATGCCATCGCAAAGTGGGACGAGTGGCTGCGCAACTTTGCGCCTCCTGGAGCAGCGAGCTACGATTTCTACCAGTCGCTGCCCGCGCTGAGCCAAGGCAACGTGGCCCAGCAGATCTTCTGGTACACGGCTTTCCTCGCCGACATGGTGAAGCCCAAGTCGGAAGGCAACAACACGGTCGATGATGAGGGCAATTTGTTGTGGCGCATGGCCCCGTCGCCGCACGGCCCGTACTGGAAGGAAGGGCAGAAGATCGGCTATCAGGACGTGGGCTCTTGGACGATCCTGAAATCGACTCCGACCGATCGTGCCAAGGCCGCCTGGCTTTATGCGCAGTTCGTCGTGTCGAAGACCGTGTCTTTGAAGAAGTCCCATGTCGGGCTCACTCTGATCCGCGATTCCGACATTCGGCATCAGTCGTTTACCGATCGTGCGCCCAAACTCGGCGGCTGGGTGGAGTTCTACCGCTCTCCAGACCGGGTCGCCTGGTCGCCGACCGGCATCAACGTGCCCGACTACCCCAAGCTCGCCCAGATCTGGTGGCAGCAGATCGGCGACGTGAACTCCGGGGCGTTCACGCCGCAGCAGGCGATGGACCGCCTCGCTGAGGAAATGGACATCACGATGGCCCGCATGCAGGCCGCCGACGAATCCGCCAAGGTCTACGGCGGCTGTGGTCCGCGACTCAACGAGCCGAAAGATCCGGCCGAATGGTTGGGCAAGCCGAACGGTCCTAAGGCCAAACTCGAGAACGAGAAGCCGAAGGGCGAGACCATCGTCTATGAGGAACTGATCAAGCGCTGGACCACCCAGTAGGCTTGCCGAACGCGAAAGCGGAAAGAGGCTACCAGGGAGGCGGCGCGAGCCGTCTCCCTTCTTTGCGAATGATGGGGGAGACAGCATGACCGGATACATCCTCGCAATCGACCAGGGAACGACATCGAGCCGGGCGATCTTGTTCGATCCCGAAATGAAGGTCGTCGGCAGTGGGCAGAAAGAATTCACCCAGCATTATCCGGCTTCCGGCTGGGTCGAGCACGATCCCGAGGAAATCTGGTCGAGCGTCGTGGCGACGGTGAAGGCTGCGCTGAAGAGCGCCGGCCGCGATGCGTCGGATGTCGCGGCGATCGGCATCACCAACCAGCGCGAGACCGTCGTTATCTGGGACAGGGCGACCGGCAAGCCGATCCACAACGCGATTGTCTGGCAGGACCGCCGCACCGCGCCGCTGTGCCAGAAATTGAAGAAGCAGGGGCTGGAGAAGAAATTCACCAGAAAGACCGGCCTGCTGCTCGATCCCTATTTCTCCGGCACCAAGATCGCCTGGATGCTGAACAAGGTGAAGGGCGCCAGAAAACGCGCCGAGAAGGGCGAATTGCTGGCCGGCACCGTCGACAGCTTTCTGATCTGGCGGCTGACCGGCGGCAAGGTTCACGCCACCGACGCCACCAATGCCTCGCGAACGCTGGTCTATAACATCGAAAAGAACGCCTGGGACGACGAGCTTCTGGCCATTCTCGGCATACCGGAAAAAATGCTGCCGCAGGTGAAGGATTGCGCTGACGACTATGGAATCACAGAAAAAAGCCTGTTCGGCGCAGAGATAAAGATCCTCGGTGTGGCTGGCGACCAGCACGCGGCGACCATCGGCCAGGCCTGTTTCGAGCCGGGCATGATGAAGTCCACTTATGGCACCGGCTGCTTCGCGCTGCTCAACACCGGCAGCGATCTGGTGCGCTCGAAGAACCGGCTGTTGACCACCATTGCCTACAGGCTGAACGGCAAGACTACTTACGCGCTGGAAGGGTCGATCTTCATTGCAGGTGCTGCCGTCCAGTGGCTGCGCGACGGCATCAAGGTGATCGGCAAGGCCGAGCAGAGCGGCGTGCTGGCGGCGAGCGCCGACCCAACTCAAGAAGTGTACCTAGTGCCGGCTTTCGTCGGGCTTGGCGCGCCGCATTGGGACGCCGAGGCGCGCGGCGCCATCTTCGGGTTGACCCGCAATTCGGGGCCGGCGGAATTTGCCCGTGCCGCACTCGAATCCGTTGCGTTCCAGACGCGCGACCTGCTCGACTCAATGCGCAAGGACTGGAAGGGCGCGTCAGCGAAGACCGTGCTTCGCGTCGACGGCGGCATGGTGGCGTCGGACTGGACAATGCAGCGGCTGGCCGACGTCCTCGATGCGCCGGTCGACCGCCCGACGATCCTGGAGACGACCGCACTCGGCGCAGCCTGGCTGGCCGGCTCGAAGGCGGGAGTCTGGCCGAAGACAGGGGAATTCGCCAAGAGCTGGGCGCTCGAACGGCGGTTTCAGCCGGATATGAATGTTTCGGTCCGTTCCGCAAAGCTCGCCGGCTGGCGCGATGCCGTGCGCAGGACGCTGAGCACGCTGTAGATTCGCGCACAAAAAAGCCTACGCCGTTGCCGGCGCAGGCTCTTCATCGACTCTTATTCAACTCTGCCCAAGGTTATCAATAGGGCGAGATGCACTGCCGGCGGGGTCCGTAGTAGGGCTGATACGTGTTGTCATATGCCCGGTAAGATCTGTAGCGGCTGTAGCACCACTCCGCGTGTAAATCGCCCCGATAGATGCGGCGGGGCTGATTGTTGATGATCGCGCCGGTGATCAGCGCCCCAGTAGCGAAGGCAGCCAGCGGGAACCAGTAGTCGCCGTGACGGCGATAGCCGCGACGCCAACTGCGATAGCCGCGGTGGCCGCGCCAATACCTGCCGTCGTCACCGGCGAAATCGCGACGGCGGAAATCGCGACGGAAATCACGGCGGAAATCGCGACGGAACTCACGGCGGAAATCGCGGCGGGAAAAATCGCGATCGCCGTCGAAACTACGCCTCCACCGCCAGTGATCGACGGTCTGGACATCCGACGAGACATTCTGGCCTAGCGGCACATAGGTTGGCTGGGCGTTGACGGACACGATTTCTGCTACAACGAATGACGCAGACAGCGCGGTCGCCAGCAAGCCCGACATGATCCTGTTCATGATCTTCTCCTTGAAAGCGTCGTCCCTTGTAGCGACAAAAACGGGCAAGTTGCCCAATTGTTCCGCCCAAAATAGCAAGCTGCTGATTTGCAACGCGTCTCGGCTGCGTGAAAGCCACTCCGGCTTTGCCGAAGCGGTTTGCGAGGCCTCTTTTTCCGGTTGACCGTTCGAGACACTCTCCCTATGTTCCGCGCAATTTCGAGGGCGGCATTCTGAGCCCGCGGGAGCGCGTAGCTCAGCCGGTAGAGCAACTGACTTTTAATCAGTAGGTCCAGGGTTCGAATCCCTGCGCGCTCACCATTGTTTCATTGAAAATTCAATTACTTGTCGATGGAGCGAAGCCAGGACCTGTGCGGCTGCAAAAGCCTCACTCCTGTTCGGGCGTCAGATGGCTCCCCGCCGGAAGACGATAGCACAGCGGTATTCTCCTAGCCGCCCGCCCCATCGTCCATCATTGTATTGGGCAATGCCTCATAGGCCATGCTGCATAACTGAGAACGCGGACAATCTTTTACGATGAGCATCGGCGCCACTGTAAGAATCGCGGCGACCAGGATTGCAGGCAAAGATTGATGGCTCCCGCCCGCCTGCCGCGCGGTCAGGCTGCCCAGAAGCGTTCTGGTCGCACTTGCGAAGGGCGATATATACCCCGTCCGGAAAACTCAGCATGCTGAGTTCGCTAGACCATTGCAGGGCCAGCACAACGCTCAGCCCCGCCCAAAGAAGGGCGGTCGCACGAGTGAACATTGCCTGCTTGCCTATCGGTCAGATCGCTCATGGGATCACTGCCGCGATAGATGCATTAGTGTCCGATCCAAAAAGGAGTGAGTGATTTCAGCAGGTTGTGATTCTGTCGGATTGCTGAGATTCGACGGAGATCACGATGCCTTGGACCGA